>QHXE01000391.1 GCA_003222835.1 Acidobacteriota bacterium
TGAGGCCGACGATCTTTATTCGCGCGAGAAGTTTGACGAGTACGGAAAGACAATCGGCTTCTGGTGGTCGTCAACCGGCATCGATTATTTCCGCGGCTATCTGGCAAACCTGCGCCACACTTCGCGCGCGGACATTAGCCGCTACATTACGACTTATATTCAGGGCAAGCCGCACGTCGGGCTGGCGTTGATCTCCGAGCCGGCGCAGCAGCAAGTGAAGCTCACGCCGGAGGATCTTATTGGGCAGTGAGAGGGGAATTTTCCATTTGGCATTTGGCATTTGGCATTTGGCGAGCGAATCTAATGACGATAAGAATGCTGTCTTTGCCTCCCGATTGCGAACAGAGAACTGACGAAACGAGAGATCGAAAAATGATCAATGTGAAATGTCAAATGACAAATGGAAAATGGCTTTCTCTTATTGCCTGCTGCTTGTTTCTTATCGTCCTGTTCGCGCCGGCAACGCGCGCGCAATCAACCCAAACTCAGGCCACCGCTCCGGATTTTCAATCCATCATCGCTCGGCAGGCAGCGCTGGTTTCCGAATTCGACATCAACGGTCTCAAGGTGCTGGTCAAGCGCCGTGAAGGCAGCCAGACAGTCGCCGCCGGACTCTTTATTCGCGGCGGGGTTGAGAACATTAAGTTGGACAACGCCGGCATCGAATCACTGATGCTCAACGTCGCCAGCGAAGCCAGTGCAACTTTTCCGCGCGAACGTTTGCGCAAAGAGTTATCGCGCATGGGCACCGTCATCGGCGAAAGCGTTAGTTACGATTACTCGGTGCTCTCGCTGATGGCGACGCGTTCTAACTTTGATCGCTCCTGGGAAATCTTCACCGATGTAGCGCTGCATCCGGCATTCAACAAAGACGATGTCGCGCTGGTGCAGGCGCGAATGGTCGCGGCGCTGCGCGATGATGCCGACGAACCGGATACGTACTTGCAGCGATTGCAGGAGCACGTCGCTTATGCCGGTCACCCGTATTTGAATCGGCCCGAAGGAACGGCCGAGAGTGTAGGGCGCCTGACGGCGGATGATCTGCGCGCCTACCATCAGAAGGTCATGCAGACGTCGCATTTGCTGCTGGTCGTGGTGGGCGATCTTGATCCCGTGCAATTGAAGCAAAAAATCGCCGCGTCCTTCGCCAAACTTGCCCGCGGCGATTACAAGTTGCAAACACCGCCGCCGATTTCTTTTACGGCATCGACCGTTGAGGTAACCAGTCGCGAGCTGCCGACCAACTACGTCCAGGGAATATTCGGGGCGCCTTCGATTACTTCGCCTGACATTTATCCGATGCGTGTCGCGGCGTCGCTTTTGCGGGATCGCGTGTTTGAAGAGGTGCGCGTCAAACGAAATCTCTCTTACGCGCCCGATGCTTTCTTGCGCAGCCAGAGCGCGAACATCGGCGGCCTCTACGTGACGGCCGTCGACGCGAACCAAGCCGTGCGCGTCATGCTCAATGAAATCTTACGGCTGCAACGCGAGCCTATCAATCAAGACGACATCACCGCGGTGATCGCGCAGTTTCTCACAACCTACTATATGAGCCAGGAGACCAATGCTGCGCAGGCTGCCGAGCTGGCGCAATACGATTTGATTGGCGGCGGCTGGCGCAACTCGCTACTCTTTCTGGAAAAGTTACGCGCAGTGACGCCCGCCGACGTGCAACGCGTCGCGCAAAAGTACATGCACAACTTTCGCTTTGTCGTGCTTGGCAATCCGCAGCAGATCGATAAGAACGTGTTCACGGGCTCGGCCGGGAACTAAGTCAGGGTTTGGAGCCAGCACTTGGCCCCGGTAAGCATCAGGGACGGAACACAACGTAATTGCGCTTTAGAATAGGCTCGGAAAGCGATCCTTTGCGCCGGCTCAAGTCAGCCATGCCTTCGGCTGATCGAGCGAAAGGGCAGCAAGCATGCCGGACGCGTCCTTGATATTTATTCCCAGCAGGTTGATTGCGTAATTGCCCTTCAGCGCCTCCTGCAAGTCTATATTCCTTAAGCCAACCATCTCGATCTTGGTCGCGCCGGCGCTCTTCAAAGCCTTCAATTGAGTAGAAGCGGTGGTCCCTTGCATGCAAACCACCGTAATCGGCTTTCCAATAGCGGCGCTGTCCAACGTAAACGACGACAGAGTGCCGGCGCTTGCCGAGAGTTTGATCTTGCTTATCGCGCCCGATATGTGCACGTAGTTTTCGTCCTGACCATCCATTCCAGTGAAAGTCAAAGTATCTTTTGTCTTGTCGAATTTCACTTTGATTTTTTTGTCCTGAACTTTGAGGTCGTGTGGGACGAGCCAGCTGTGAATGGCGTTCTGATCGGGCACGTCGACGTCAAAAGTCTGGACCTGTCCATTAAGCGTCACGGCGCGGACCGGATGGATCTCGAAGCAGTGGGCGTCGTCGTTCTGCTTAAAGCCAGGGTGCTCGAATAAGCAGCGAAAGAAACCGGTCACCGATATTTTGGTTCCCACGGCTTGATTGAAGAGAGAGACAAAGGCCTTTGCGTTTTGCAGTTCACAGGCAATGTGCGGCTTTAGTTGGGTGGTGCCGAGGCAAAAATGAAGGTCGCCGTCTCCAGGGGTCGGTTTGTATACGCCGTTGTTAGCGGCCAGGTGCGCCGTCCGTTTTCCCGTACTAAGGTCCAACGTCTCTATTTGTTTCTTAAGCAGCGTCCCGGTGATCGTTACTTCCTGGAGGGCGACTAACTGCGAGGCTTTCGGAACGACTATGGTCTTGGGCGGGCCAACGCTAACTTTATAACCATTGACTAGCGGACTGAGCGTCGCGGCAGTAGATATTGAAGCGGTCATGATTTTCTCCTACGTGTTGGCTGACTCTTAGCCTATTTATGAATCGCTGCCTATTGACTGTGCATCGCCCAGTTGAAAGCGGGTGGCTCTTCACCCCACAAAAATCTGAACCAGTCCGCCGCAAGGTCGTTCCGGTTGAGAGTGCCCAGGCCAAAGTTCTCCTCCACGGTCCGCAGCAGGCTGTAGTGATCGTATCTCGTGCTTTCCACGGTATTCGGTTTCACCATCTCTCCCAGCAGCACGGCATAAACATTGTTCTCATCGTGAGGCACACTCTCATCAAAGATCACCACCACCAATGTTCCCTTTGCGAAGTTCGGCTTCTTTCGTAACGGCTGCAGGAACGACTTGAGCCACTGGGCCAGAAAGTCGACGCGCCGCAACGGAATATTTGGTTCAAAGTTTGCCGGCGGCGTATGGCCGTCGTTTTGAATGTTTGGGGTGAACCATGAAAATTGCGGCAAGTCGTTCTTCTTCACATCTGCGGCGAGCTGCTGGGCATTTACGATCTTTGCCAGTCGTTGCGGATCGTTTCGCACCCTGTCAAAAGATATGAACGGATTGTGTTTGCGAAAGTAAAGACCCTTGCTCGCGACGGCCTTATTGTTTTCCGGCAAGTCTTCCATGTAAGCCTTCCAAGTCACGTTTTTTGCTTCCAGCAAATCGACAATGCTCGTACCCGGAAGGTTGATAGGATTATCGTCGGTCACGAACGGCAGACCCGCTATTGCGGCAATATAGTTCGGTTGGGAGGGATGTGTTATTCCGAAATAGTTACTTAATCTGACCCCCTCGGATGCCAGGCTCTTCATGAATCCGTTATCAAGGGCAGCCGACTGTAGTTGGTTTTCTAAGATGATTATAAAAATCCGCTCGAACGCTTTTTGTTTAGCCATCAGCCATCACCGTAAATGACAGGTAATCCGTGAATACAGCGAGTTTGCAATACTCGTCTCTTGAAGCACACGCGCAAGCTATTTCAAGTCGGCAGAAAAGTCAACAAGTTTTCGCGGTGGTCATTGCTCATGGAGAAATCTCTGCATAGGTTCTTCGCGGGTCCGAAGCTGGTGAGTCCGATGTGCTACGCCGGGACAGTCACACTGTACGTTCATCCAAGATTTGAAGAAAGGCGCTTGCCTGTGAAGTACGGAATCGATATTCCATTGTCCCTGACCAGTCATGGTGAAAGAGATTCGGATCGAACGCGACCAGCAGAGTTTCATCTCCTTCGATCGACAATCGCAGGCGGCGAATTCGGTCGTCCGTGAAAGGAACGTTGATGGCCGGGTTTGAATACTGGAGCGCGACCAGCCGAACTTGCGTTAGCGCGATGCATGCGGAAAACCGTTGTCGTCTCCATCCAAATCTCTTGCCGGGCGCGCGAAAATCCAGATAGGTAACGGAAGCCTTGATGCCTTCATCGAACAAGAGAATGCCTTCCGAATTCAGAGTTGCCTTGAATTGCTCAGGCATCTTCCCCAAACCAAACAGACGATAGAAAAGAGTCTTCGCCATACGCGGCTCAATGGATTGATAGAGTCTAATGCCGGGATGTTTCAGGTTTCAATCTTGAACGCGCCTAAACTCGTGAGGTACAGTTTGCCCGATGCAAAAGACTCTTCGTTATCGACTCTTCAAGGTGGGAGCGATGCCAGACGCGCTGCGCGCAGAGATCAAGAACGAGCAGGTCCTGTTTCATGATGAAGGCGTTCCGGTCACGGTGCGGCGCAGAGGCAGCGCGCCGGGTTTCACCGGCACTAGCTCTGGCCGATTCTCGGGCGCGTTCGCCGTCACCAATCAACGCATCGTCGCCAGCATTTCCCAGACGATCATGGTCGGCGCTTCATACGATGTGGAGGATGCACACGGCGCTGAAGTCTCGCTGGTCGAGGACGGTCTGCACGTCAAAGTTGATGCCAGCATCCATCCCGGATGTACGGGAAGTATTGAGATGCACTTCAAGCACGAATTCTCGAAGGAAGACCTCAGCCACTTCCCAAAGTTCAAAGTTAGTTTCAATTTTCCGATTGAGCTTGTGCCGAAAATCTTCGGCGGGCCGGGTTGAATTAGTTGACGGCAGTTTTCTATTTCTTCTTTGGCTTCGGTGGCGGTCCAAAGTCGCCATAAGTGATGAAACCGGATCGCGATGAATCATCCTTCTGTCCCTCGCGTCCAGCCCAAACGTCTTCCTTTGTTTCTTTTGCCGGCTTGATCTCGTAAAAATGAGCCGAATCAAGTTTGCCTTTGGTGGTAATAGTGATTTCACCCTGCAAGTCCGTGCGATAGACTTTCGCATTCGCGGCTTTAAGGCGATCGAGAACTGTCTGCGCCGGATGTCCGTAACGATTCCACGCTCCGTCGGAAATGATCGCTGCTTCAGGTTTGACCCGCTTAACGAATTCTTCTGAAGTCGCGTACTTCGATCCATGGTGTGCGACTTTGAGCACGTTCGCTTTCAGCTCGAGGTTCTTGCCGAGCAAGCGTTGCTCAGTCTGCGCTTCGGCGTCGCCCATGAACAGCATCGAGAAGTCGCCGAAATCGAGTCGCAGCACGATCGAGTTCGCATTGATCTCGTTGCCGCCAGCTTTCATCTGCTCTTTAGTGAAGAACGGTTCGCTCGGGGCGATCACCGTCAGGATGGCGCCGCCGCCGAGATCGTACTTCTTTCCCGGTTGCGCCTTTTCATATTGCGCGCCGCTTTGTTTCACCGCCGCTTGGTATTTATCGAAAAAGGCGGTCACCGCGCCTTTCTTTAGTGGCGGAGGTGTGGGCGTAGCTTTCGCCTTCGCACCTTTGCCCTTCGGGCTGGCCGCAGCTTCCGGCGCAGGCGTGGAAAGATCGACACCGTTATCGATTACTGTTCCAACTTTGACTCCGTTCAAGACTTCATCCGCGCCACCGATGTGATCCGAATGCGGCTCAGTCGCGATGAAGTAGTCGAGACGCTCGACCTGGTAGCGCTTTAACGCGTCGAGCACGAGTTTGCCCTTGCCAGTGTCGCCGGTGTCAATCAGAGCAGCTTTGCCGGTCGGCGAGATAATCAAGATCGAATCTCCCTCTATCGGCCCGACATCGAGCACGTGCACTTGCAACTCGCCCGAAGGTTTCGGCGCCCGCGAACGCCACCACGGGAGCACCCATTTCCAACCCACGATCGCACTTGCGCCTAACAAAAGTATGAGCACCGCAATCGCGCATCCGCATCCTCGTGTGGCTCGGCTCATGGCTTCTTACCTCGTGATTCGCGGAGATCGCTTATTTCCACTAGCGCCTCACCAGAAGAAAGCATTTCCATTACTCGTGGCAACGATGCTCTGAGAAGTCTCTTGAGATGTGCGTTGGAAGTATTACCGCAGGTGATCCAAATTATCTGAGGAGGCGGGCCAAGGTCATCAAGCAACCGCACAAAATCGGCGTCCTTGGTCATGACGATTCCAGATTGCTCTTTCGCCGCGCGAAATATCTGTCGATCGCTTCCGTCCCTTAGTCCGATGTCACGCAAAGCGACGTCAGAGATGTTAAGTGTTTGGACAATCCAAGGCGCAAGCGCTGGAGATAGCTGAGCATCGATCCAAATGGTCACGCTGCAATCACTGGGTGATCAAGCTTGCGCGCTGCATATTGAAGCGCGGCCTTCAAGTCGTCCATTTCTAAGTCCGGCATCTCTTCTAGAATCTGACTAGCCGAAAGTCCCGCAGCAAAAAGGTCCAGCACGTCGATAACTCGAATGCGCATACCGCGTATGCAGGGCCGGCCTCCACACTGCTCAGGATTTGTGGTAATGCGCTCCATCAAGTTCTTCATGGTGCTCTTATATCATGGGCTTTGGGCAAGGTCTATGGCCCGACCCTTCTACTCGTCAATACCTTCTAATAAGCGGGACGATTGCACTCGTACGCGGATCGAATTTGTTAGCCATCGTTCGCACCTCGGGCATGACATCGGGTTGGCCGCGGGAGTAAGCTCGCAGTGCTTTCTCGGCTCCCACCGCGTGCCAAATCGTTTCTTGTCCAATCACTTCATCGATTCCCAGATAGAATTGATCGGTGCTGCGCAGTTCTCCCTTGATGATTGGATGAAATGCGAAAGCCTTGATCGAATAGCTCGTTAATTCAGACGCTTCAGTCCAGGTTATTCGACTTCGCAACTTGCCGGAATGTTCGACGACCAGCAGGATCAAGCGGAGGCCGAGCAACTGCTCACTCGATCGGTTGGCTACGGCGCAGTCGAGAACAGATCCCTCGTCGCTCTTGCGCAGCTTAGGTTCATCAACACGCGCCGGAAGATCGGGGATATCAAAGAATGCAACTGCCGCTGACTGCGGACCGCGCGCTTCCTGACGACCGCCCGCGACCTGAAGGCTGAAATTACTGACGAGCCCGAAAGCAAGAACTCCGCGTAGAAGATTCAGACTAGTGTGCTTCATCGCTTTTTCTTGACCGCCATTCCCACTCCCCCTCGTCCCAGCGAGTAAGCGAAGGCAAAGGCGCGTCAAGCAGTTCAGCATCGCCGCGTGCTGCCATTTCACGCAAGCCGTCTTTCCATCCGGCGCGCGGCTTCTTGCGCGAACTAAACACAACCTGTTCGTCGTTTGTCATGCAGCAACCTCAAGCAACACTTCGGGATGTCGCTCGGCGATCTTCAGCAGTGTCCGAGCGGGGCCGGACGGCACGCGCCGGCCTTGCTCCCACTCTTCCAAGGTGCGTTCCGATACACCAATTGCTGACGCGAATTGCCGTTGTGAAAGGCCGCTCTTTAACCGGATGCGAGCCACTTGTGATTTTGGCTGGGCCTGCTTCCGTTTGCCGCCGCCGGCCTTGATCTCCCGGACTCCGTCCAGAACTTCCTGCCACACATTACGCTCAGCCTCGAACTCGGCCAGTGCTTTGCCGGTAAGCTTCTTACTCATCGCGAAATGCCTCCAACAATTGCTTTAGGATATGCGCGGGGACGTTGTCCAGCTTGGCCTTAGCATAAACTGCCAGCATCCAGAATTCGTTTGGTTCGTCGCGCACATAATAGATTACACGTAGTCCACCACGCTTGCCCACACCTGGCCGTGCCCAGCGCACTTTGCGAACTCCGCTCGAACCTGGGACAACCTGGCCGGCTTTTGGGTTTCGCATCATGAACTGCTGCAATTCGGAGTATTCGTCATCGTCCAGGTAGACGGGACAAACTCGTTGGAAAGCGGATGATTCGATGAAAGTAAACATCGGTCAGTTATTTCATCCGAATTTCACCCGCTCTAGCACGAGCAATCCGATCGATACAGCCGCCAATGCATACATCACCGGATGAATATCGCGACGGCGTCCAACCATCAGGTACAAGCCGACATGCGAAATGAAGCCCCACAGTATTCCCTGCGTGATCGAGAACGTTAGCGGAATCAAAATCAAAGTCAGAAACGCCGGGACGCCTTCTTCGATTTTGGAAAATCTGATCTGGCCGACGCTGGTGAACATCGCCGCGCCGACCAGGATCAAAACGGCGGCAGTGGCAAACGAGGGAACCATGCCGGCGAGCGGCGCAATGGAAAGGCACGGCAGAAAGCACAGCGCCGTGAATACCGAGGTCAGTCCCGTGCGTCCGCCCATGCGAATTCCGGCGACACTTTCGATGTAAGCCGTTCCCGAAGACGATCCTGCCAGTCCCGCGCCGAGCGTAGCCAACGAATCGACGATCAATCCCTCGCGCAAGTTCCGCGGATGGCCCTGTTCGTCCAATAAATCAGTGGCATGCGCCACGCCGATGAATGTTGAGATGGAATCGAAGAGATCAGTAAAGAGAATCGCGATGATTGACGGCAACAAGCTCAGCTTTAAGGCGCCGAGCACGTCGAGCTTGAAAAAGACGCTCTTGAAATCAGGCAAACTCAGGAGCTTAGGCGGCGCAACCACCAATCCGAGAGCCCACGCCAAGAGCGTTACGATCACGATCGTAGCGAGAAATGCGAAGGGACTCTTCCGCGAGATCAGAAAAACTGAAATGCCGACGCCGAGGATAGTCAGCAGCGCCGGTTTTCCAATCAGTCCGATTCTCACTAAGGTGACCGGATCCGAAACGATGATCCCGGCGTTCTTCAAACCGATGAAAGTGAGAAAGACGCCGATGCCCGCGGCGGCCGCGATTCTTATCTCGGTAGGAATGGCTTTGGCGATCGACTCGCGGATCGGCGTGACC
>QHXE01000807.1:0-2408 GCA_003222835.1 Acidobacteriota bacterium
TCTATCATCATGACTAAAGGCATGGCCCAAGACGGCACAGGAGTAATCAAACCTCCAGTCACCGAAAAGAAACCGAAGATCACCGAGATTAACGGCGATCGTTTGGTCGACAACTATTTCTGGCTGCGCGAGAAAACCAGCCCCGCAGTCATTGCGCATCTGGAGGCCGAAAATGCTTATACGACCGCGGTAATGAAACCCACCGAGGCTTTGCAGGACAAGCTTTATAAGGAGATTCTCAGCCACATCAAACAGACCGACGTGAACGTGCCGTATCGTTGGGGCGACTACTTCTACTACTCACGCACTGTCGAAGGCCAGCAGTATCCGATCTTCTGTCGCAAGCAGCGGAACCTGAATGCTCCCGAACAGATTCTTCTCGACCTCAACGAAATGGCGAAGGGACAGAAGTTCATGTCGGTTGGCGCGTTCGTGCCGAGCGACGACGGCAACCTGCTTGCTTACTCCACCGACAACACCGGCTATCGCCAGTACACTCTGCAGGTCAAGAATCTAACTACCGGCGAATTGTTACCTGAGCGAATCGAGCGGGTCGATGGCATCGCCTGGGCCACCGACAACAAAACGATCTTCTACGTCACGGAAGACGCTGTAACCAAGCGAAACGATAGGTTGTTCCGGCACGTGGTCGGCGCCGACAAACACGATTTGATTTATCAGGAAAAGGACGAACTGTTCGATGTCGGCGTCGAGCGATCCAGAGACAAGGCCGTGATCATGCTCGGGGCGTTCAGCAAGACTTCAGACGAATTCCGCTACATTCCGGCAAGCAACCCCAGCGCCGAATGGAAGATTATTCTCCCACGCCAGCCTGAGCACGAATACGATGTCGATCATCGCGGCGACCTTTTTTACATTCGCACCAACAAGGGCGCGAAGAACTTCCGGGTGGTGACCGCGCCTGTTTCCGATCCTTTAGAGAAGAACTGGAAAGAACTTGTGGCGCATCGTCCGCTGGTGAAAATTGATTCAATCGATCTTTTTGCCAACCATGCGGTGCTGTCTGAATGGGAAAACGGCTTGCAGCAAATCGAAGTCGTCGACTTTAAGACCAACAAGCGCCATCGCATTGAATTTCCCGAGCCGGTTTACTCGGCCACCCTGGGTGCGAATCGTGAATTCAATACCAACGTGCTGCGTTACAACTATCAATCGCTCGTGACGCCGAATTCGGTCTTTGATTACGATCTGAACACGCGCAAAGCAACGCTCATGAAAGAGACGGAAGTGCCGGGTGGATTCGATAAAGCGAACTACAAGTCCGAGCGCGTGTTCGCTATGGCATCTGACGGCACCAAGATTCCTATGTCCGTGGTTTATCGACGCATCGTGAAAATCGATGGGTCGGCGCCGCTGTTGCTTTACGGCTATGGATCGTACGGCATTTCGATCTCGCCGGGCTTCGCGGCATCACGTTTGGCGTTGCTCGATCGCGGCGCGATTTTCGTCATCGCGCACATTCGCGGCGGCGGTGAATTAGGCGAACCCTGGCGCGATGCCGGCCGTATGATGAACAAGATAAATACTTTCACCGACTTCATTGCCTGTGCGGAACATCTCGTCAACAACAAGTACACTTCGAAGGATCGTCTGGTGATTCAGGGCGGCAGCGCCGGCGGCATGCTGATGGGCGCCGTAAGTAACATGCGACCTGATTTATTCAAAGCAGTCGTAGCCCAGGTTCCATTCGTCGATGTGCTAAACACAATGCTTGACGCATCGCTGCCTTTAACGACGGCCGAATATATAGAATGGGGCAATCCCAACGAGAAGCCCGCATACGATTACATGAAGAAATATTCGCCCTACGACAACATTCACAAGGCGAACTACCCGGCGATGTTGGTGAAGGTCTCGCTTAACGACAGCCAGGTGCCGTATTGGGAAGGCTCGAAGTTCGTTGCCAAGCTGCGCGACTACAAGATGGATCACAATCCATTATTGCTGAAAGTGAACATGGGCGCAGGACACGGCGGGGCTTCAGGACGTTATGACGCAATTCACGAAACGTCGTTCGATTACGCATTCATGCTCTGGCAGATGGGGATTATGAATTAGGCCTGTGACTTTTTGACAGGATTAACAGGATGAGTTCGTTTTGCTTCCCCGTATCTTGTAAATTTAATCCTGTCGATTTTGCTCAAACGGATAATGCAAAAGATCAATCTCGCCCAAAAACTTTCGTTAATCGACGATCATTGGAACCCACGCATCGCCGGCGAACTAAATGGGCAAATGGTAAAGCTCGTTAAGTTTCAGGGCCCGTTCACCTGGCATCATCACGAAAACGAGGACGAGATGTTCTTCGTCGTGAAGGGACGTTTCCGCATGGACTATCGTGACCATGGTTGCGACTCGGAAGAATGGATTGAAGAAGGCGAATTCAT
>QHXE01000807.1:2419-6432 GCA_003222835.1 Acidobacteriota bacterium
CTGCTGTTCGAACCAGCTTCAACATTGAATACCGGCAACGTTGAAAATCAGTTCACTAGAAAGAACCTCAATCAGGTTTAAGGAACCAGAGAAGGAGAACTATCTTGGCAGAGACTGAAAAAGGCTCCACGGTCGCGGATATTTTTCGGCGCGCCCAGGCGATCAGAAGTGAAAAAGCGCAAGCTTCGTATAAAGAGATTACGACGCAGCTTGTCCGCGAGTATTCCGGTTCGCCTTTTCCGCCAACTTACAACCTGACCATTCCGGAGCAGGATAGCCGCGCTCCGGAGGAAGACTGGACCGCCGGCTTGCCGCTTGTCTTGCGAGGCATTCAACAAAAGGATTGGAACGACGTCGCTCAGGGGATCGTACTTTCGTTGGAACAAACCGAGAACTATGAGCGATCGCGCGGCCCCGAAGGCACCCGTGATAAATGGCACGATCGTTCCAAAGGTGTCGAGGAAGCAACCGCGAAAGGTGTCGGTAAGTGGATGCCGGAAGAATTAATGAAACTTGCCGAGCGCAAAGTGCAGGAGCGCGAGCGATCATGAACGAACAATACGCTGAATTGATCACAGGCTTTCCGCTATTCAAAGGCTTCACCGTGAATGGGGCGAGAAGACTGCTCGACTCCGGCGAAATCAAGGAGCACCAGTCCGGCGACGTATTACTAACGGAAGGTGACAAGGCTGACTTTGTATTGCTCGTGCTCGGCGGCACGCTGGAAGTTTTCGTTGATCGGGAAGGCAAGCATTTGGTGCTGACGGAAGCAAAGCCGGGAACAATTCTCGGCGAACTCGCGGTGCTGTGCGGAATACCCCGATCAGCTTCGGTGAAGGCAAAGGAAGAGTCGGTCGTATTGGAGTGGAGCGATGAATCATTTCGCACACTCTTGCTGCGAGATCCTTCCCTTTCACAGCGAATCTTTCGCGAAGCCTTGCGCACTCTAATTGATAAGGAGCGTTCGCTGATAGATTCGCTGATCAAGCCGCAAGGCGCTGTTAGTTAATCTGATTTTTCTGATCTCTGTTTTATGAGTTTTCTCAACCTAATAAAAGATCCAAAATATCAAATCACCGAGCCGCGCAAACCCGAACAGGTCCCGGAATCGGATCTCATAGTCAGCCCCGACACGCGGCGCGAGAATCGCATTCCGCCGGGACAGTCGCGCACAAAGAGATGGCCCGTGCTGGATGCGCACGGTGCGCCCGAGATCGATTTGGCGACCTGGAAGTTTGAAGTTGAGGGCCTCGTCGAAAACCCTCTGACGTTTTCGCTGGATGAATTTATCCAACTGCCCGCGGTAAAAGTCTACGCAGACTTTCATTGCGTAACGCGCTGGTCGCGGCTCGACAATGTCTGGACCGGGGTCTCGACGCGCGAAATCGCCAAGCTTGCGAACGTGAAACCGGAAGCAACGTTTGTACTGGCTCTCGCTTACGATTACGGTTGGACCACGAACGTTCCCATCGAATACTTTTTGAAAGAAGACTCGCTTTTTGCCTTCATGCACGATGGCGCGCCAATTCCGCCGGAACACGGTGGCCCAGTGCGCCTGATCATTCCACAACTCTACGCCTGGAAATCCGCCAAATGGATCAGAGGCGTGCGCTTTCTCGAACACGACGAGGCCGGTTATTGGGAAGAAGGCGGTTACCATATGCGCGGCGATCCGTGGACGGGCGGTGACGGGGAGCGGTTCCGCTGGTCATGAGCTTGCGAGAATAATGAGCACACTGGATCAAGTTCGCGAACTAGTCGCCAAACAAGAAGTCTATGTTTCAGATCATGGTTATGATGAGTTGGCAAACGATGGCATATTCGTCCAAGATATTCTCGCTGGAGTTTTCAATGCTCTTGTTATCGAGGACTATCCGACTTATTACAAAGGACCTTGTGTGTTGGTTCTACAACGGGATGGCCAGCTGCTCCGATTCACGTTGTGTGGGGAATTCCAAAGAATACTGCCTCTCCAGCCGTTATTGTGACAGCCTATCGTCCAGATCCGAATCGCTGGCTCGACGGCTACACGAGGAGAAAGTAATGACTAAACGGCGGCGATGATCAGTTGCGCCGCGCGCGAGGTATTTGAAGAAACTGCCGTATTGCTCGCTCGGGGGTCAGAAGCTTTGACGATCGGGCAGCGTGCTTCTCTTCTCGACGATCTTGAATCGGGTCGGATGTCCTGGCTTGAGTTGCTCACGCATTACGGTTTGCGTCTCGATGCTGATGACTTCACTTTCGTCGGTCGTTGGGTTACCCCACCGTTTGCGCCGCGAAGGTTTGACACTTGGTTCTTTCTGGCAACTTGTCCGGCGAAACAGCAGCCGCGCGTGACGGGAGATTCGGAACTGGAAAGCGGCGAATGGATTTCCGCGCGGGAAGCCTATAGGAAATGGGAGCGCAGCGAAGTTCTCGTGCCGCCGCCGGTGTTGCATGCGCTGAAAACTTTGGCGGCCGGACTTACGAACGATTTGGTTGAAAGATTTCTCTCTGTTCCTGAAGCCCATCAACAGCCAACGCGGCGCATCGAGTTTCGGCCTAACTACATTTGCTTTCCGCTCCGCACAAAGACCCTGCCACCGGCGACGCACACGAACTGTTATCTGATTTACACATCGCAGGAGATTCTGGTAATCGATCCCGGATCGCCTTACGACGAAGAGCAGGAGGCGCTAGCTTCCTGCGTCGATGATTTAATTTCCGAAGGAAGAACTGTGCGCGAGATCGTCCTCACGCACGTGCATCCCGATCACATCGGAGGAGTTCATGCTCTCAACGGTCATCTCAGAGCGAAACACGGCGGAGCAGTTGCCATAGCGGCGCATCGGCGAACGAGCGAGTCGCTGAAGGGTCAAATTCACGTCGATCATTTTATTGAAGATGGTGCAGTGCTTGAACTAAACGGCGAGCCTCAGATCAAGTTACGCGCGCTGCACACCCCGGGACACGCGCGCGGGCATCTCTGCTTTCATGACGAACGAACCGGCGCTCTGATTTCGGGTGATAACGTCGTCGGCTTTGGTTCGGTCTTAATCGATCCTCCTGAAGGTGACATGCGCGCTTATTTGGCTTCTCTAAAAAGAATGCGTGAACTGCCGAATCTTTCGGTCTTGTTCGGCGGACACGGCCCAGCAGTAGCGAATCCTTATAAGAAAATCGACGAATACATCTCACATCGGCTCGAGCGCGAAGAATTAATCCTGGCGGCAGTGCGTGAGGGCGCGACGACTTCAAAAGAAATCGTCGCGCGTGTCTACTTTGATGTTTCGCCGAAGGCTCACGCCATGGCTGAGCGTGCCGTCGTTGCGCATCTGGAAAAGCTGGAAGCGGATGGGTTGCTGTCACGTGCTTCAGACGATTCCATCAGCGCAACTAAGGCGAACGATTAACGCAGAGGCTTTCATAGCGGAACGCAAAGTAGTTCTGCGAAGTCTTCGCGTCCTCTGCGTTTCCCTTTGCGAACTTTGCGGTTAAAATCCTAAGCATGGAACGAGCAAGGACTTTAGGTGAACTCAAAGAGAGCGGTTATGGCGTTGTCTCAGTAAAGGACGAGATACGCGCAAATCTGATTTGCAAACTCAAACGGCGCGAGAAACTTTTCCCGGGCGTCGTTGGTTATGATGAGAGCGTTGTTCCTCAGTTAGTCAATGCGATTCTGGCGCGGCATAACTTGATTCTGCTCGGTTTGCGAGGACAGGCGAAGAGCCGCATCATTCGTCAACTCACTAATCTGCTTGACGAATACATTCCAATTATTGCTGGTTCGGAAGTCAATGACGATCCGTTTCATCCTATCAGCGCTTACGGCCGTCAAATGGTCGCGTTACACGGCGATATGACGCACATCGATTGGGTCAGTCGCGATGCCCGCTTTGTCGAGAAACTCGCTACGCCCGACGTAACCATCGCGGACATCATCGGTGACGTCGATCCAATCAAGGCTGCCAAGGGCGGACATCTGCTCAGCGATGAGTTGACGATTCACTACGGGCTGCTGCCACGCGCGAACC
>QHXE01000808.1 GCA_003222835.1 Acidobacteriota bacterium
TTATACCGCGCGCGCTTTGGGCGCTTCGATCTTTACTGAGGCTGAAGATTTGCAAGGATTGCGCGGCCAGGTGCGCGATGCGGTGCGCTGCCACTTCGAAGAAGGACAAGGTCCCCGGGTTATCCGACTACACTTTGTGCATGAAGAAGTCATCGCGGCATGAAGCTGCCTCGCGACATTTCTGGCGAGCGATTAGCCAAAGCGCTGAAACCCTTGGGCTATTTGATCACGAGACAAACCGGCAGTCATCTACGACTGACCACCAACCAACATGGCGAGCACCATGTAACCATCCCTCGTCATGATCCCATAAAGATCGGAACCTTAGCTGGTATTCTCCAGGACGTTGCTGATCACTTCGGGTTGAGTCGCGAAGATCTGCTCACGAAGTTGTTTTGATAACAGCAGTCGACTGGTATGCTCAAAGTAATCAACGTCGCCGGTGCGCGTCCCAACTTCATGAAAGTCGCGCCCATCGCCGCGGCGATGAAACGACGCAGCGCTGAGTTTCAACCCATCCTCGTTCACACCGGCCAACATTACGATGCCGGCATGTCCGACGCGTTCTTTCGCGATTTGGAAATGCCCGAGCCGGACGTCCATCTCGGTGTCGGATCGGGGAGTCATGCCGCGCAAACCGCGGCGATCATGCAGGCATTCGAACCCGTCGTTGAAACAGAGAAGCCGGATTGGGTAATCGTCGTTGGCGATGTCAATTCGACGATCGCGTGCGCGCTGGTATGTGCGAAGCTCGGCGTCAAAGTCGCGCACGTCGAAGCGGGAC
The DNA here is from genome assembly GCA_003222835.1 of Acidobacteriota bacterium. The sequence goes on from QHXE01000808.1 coordinate 785, forward strand.
TGCGCAGCCGCGATCGCACGATGCCGGAAGAGATCAATCGGCTGCTGACGGATCAGATCGCCGATCTTTTGTTCACGCCTTCGCAGGATGCCGATGCGAACCTGCGCGCTGAAGGAATTCCGGGAGAGCGAATTCGATTCGTCGGCAACATCATGATCGATTCGCTGCTGGCTAATCTCGATCGGGCGAAACGATCGACCGTGCGAAAGGACCTGGACCTCGACAATAGGAACTATGCGGTGTTGACGCTGCATCGGCCCTCGAACGTTGATGAGAAGATCTCTTTCGGGCGCATTCTGAGTGCGCTGGAGGAAATCGCTCGGCTGGTCCCGATTGTTTTTCCCGCGCATCCACGCACGCGCAAAATGATCGAGGAACTTGGTTTGGCTGAGCGGGTCGAAAGAATCAAGGGATTGCTTGTCGTCGATCCGGTTGGCTATTTGGATTTTTTGCAATTGCTAAGTAATGCGTGCCTGGTCCTGACTGATTCTGGTGGAATTCAAGAAGAGACGACCGTGCTGGGCGTTCACTGTATCACACTGCGCGAGAATACTGAGCGGCCGATCACGGTCGACATGGGTACAAACACTATTGCGGGCACCGATGCAACCAGGATCATCACGGCCGCCAATCGCGCGTTAGACAATCCGCGTAACAAATCAACCCTTCGCATTCCTCCGCTTTGGGATGGCCGAACAGCCGATCGCATCCTGGACGCGTTGGTGGGGAAGATCTGAACCACACAGCGGACTCTTCTTTGCGTCTTACGTCCTTCTTTTCTTCGCGACTTTGCGTGAAACTTTGTCTTGGTTCGCGCAAAGCCGCAACCCACCGAAAGACGCAAGACGCAAAGAGGGCCTTTTGCCCTTTTCGTTCTTACCATTTAACCTTCCTTCCTTGCGATGAAAATCGTTTCCACTGCAAAACGAGTCCTTCGCGGCGACGTCAGCGCGTACACGGCAGCGCTAGAGGCCATGCGACGCCTGCGGGTCCTCAAGGCGAGGCGGCGCGAACGGGCGGAGCTTGCCGAACTCAATCAACAACCGGCGCGATTACGGGAAGAGTTCGCTCGTATCCGGGCCGCGGATTTGTTGGCTCACTTTCACTCGCGCATACAGCCGAAGTTCTTTCCCGGTTTTCAGGATGCAGCAGTGACGGCGCAAGCCCAGCGTCAAATCTTTCCGGACGCAACGGTCCGATTACTAAGCCACGCCAATCACATCACGGAAGAACGT
>QHXE01000809.1 GCA_003222835.1 Acidobacteriota bacterium
CGAAAAACACGAACGCGACCGCCAAACTCGCCGCGCTGACCGGTGGCGAGCCGAAGGAAATCAAAATCGATTCGAAGATTTACGAATCCTACGCCGGCGATTACGAATTAGCGCCAGGTTTCATCATCACCATCACCAGCGAAGGTGGTAAGTTGATGGCCCAAGCGACAGGTCAACCCAAGTTCGAGTTGTTTCCGACCTCAGAGACAGAGTTCTTTCTCAAGGTAGTCGAAGCGCAGGTTACTTTCGTCAAGGATGAAGCGGGAAAGGTGACCCAGTTGATTCTGAATCAAAATGGGCGGAAAATGCCGGCAAAGAGAATTCGTTGAAGCAAATTCGTAGATGAAGCGAGGGCGAAGTCGAGAGATGCCAAGGGGTGAACTGAAAAGCCGGATGAAAAATCTGCTGATGTTCCTGCCGAACATGGTCATCTTGTGCGCGCGTCTGATGGTTGACTCGCGCGTCCCGCGAGTTGAGCGCGCGTTGTTTGCGGCCGCGGTCATCTACGCCATCATTCCGTTTGATTTCATTCCGGACATGATTCCGTTCGTGGGCCAGATCGACGATCTGTTTCTGATCTCGCTTACGCTGCTGCGCCTGATTGATCGGACGGATGACTTGATCGTGCGCGAACATTGGCGCGGTGGCGGCGACATCGTCCAACTCGCAGAATCCGCCGCGACTCTCGCGCCGCTGCTGATGCCGCGCCGCATTAGCCGCGTGCTATTGTCCAGAGTGAAACCAACCGCCGAAGGCTCCGGCCTCCTCGTGAACGCTTCCAAGTTCGAACCTCTGATCGTCGAAGTTCCTGAAACGGGTCGGGAGCCGGACCGTGACGAAGGCCGCGAAGAAGCGCGAGCAGCACCGCAGGCGAAATCAGCCTAGCTCAGCTAAAACTAAGGCACGTGTCAGAACCGCGAGCGGTAGCGACCGGATCACACACGGAAGTAGGCAAATGAAAGCGTCGGTTGCTCTTAGGTTGATTCTATGATCCGGTCGCTACCGCTCGCGGTTCTGACACGTGCCTGATTACACGCGCCTAAAACAGACTCCGTACCGCGCAAGAGAAACCCGGCAGCAGTGGTGTGGTGATCTCTTCATCGGTAACAAACGTAGTGAAGAATTGTAGTTTCTCATCTTCACGTCGATAAACTTCAATAGCTCGAGCGCGTGTGTCGACAATCCAGTATTCATCGACGCCATACTTGTCATAGAGCCTGAGTTTCACCTTGCGATAGCGCTCCATGTTTTGCGTTCCGGGTGAGAGGATCTCGATTACGAGATTTGGGGCGCCGTAGATCCGCGTTCCCGTTGCGATTTCTTCCCGTCGTTCATTGCTAAGATAAACGAGATCTGGAATTACTCCATCGTAGTCGCTGAGAATTACTCCTGGTCCATACAGGATCTCACCTATTGGGTTCTCTAACAAAAAACTCATGAACGCAAAGTGAATGTTTCCAACAGAACGTTGATGGATTAACTCTGGGGCGGTTGACACGTAGAGTTCTCCTTCTATGAGCTCGTAGCGATTGCCGTCGTCAGGCAAACACTCGAGATCTTTGTTGGTGAGTAATGTTTCTGCCTGAGCAGACATCAAGAACTCCTATCCAAAAGATGGCCCGATTGTATCACGGCGAGAGCACTACGCGACGGTCATGACTTTCAATTCGCGTTTTGGCAATGAAGTTGGCTCGGGCTTCTCTTCTTGCGGTTGGCGGCTCACGTGTCGATAAAGAATATCGCGCTGCTGAGGAATGAATCCGGCCTCGCTAATCAAATGGCGCAATGTCTTTTCATCTGCTCGATTATGTGCGCCAGCGGCTGAGACAACATTCTCTTCAATCATGATCGAGCCCATGTCGTTCGCGCCAAAGCGCAGAGCGACCTGGCCCAATCTTAATCCCTGCGTCAGCCATGACGATTGAAAGTTTTCTATGTTGTCGAGGAAGAGAACTGAGACGGCGAGCATCTTCAGGTAATCGATTCCGGTTGGTTCTTCTCTTATCTTGCGACCCAGCGCGGTGTTCTCGCGTTGAAAGGTCCACGGAATGAAGGCGAAGAAGCCGCCCGTTTCATCCTGCAAGTCGCGTATGCGTTGCAGGTGACGCACGCGATGTTCGATCCGGTCGCCGATGCCGAACATCATGGTCGCGCTGGAACGTAGGCCGACGCGGTGCACCGCGCGCATTACGGCGAGCCATTCGTCCGTCGTACACTTCGTCGCGACGCGCTTGCGCACTTCGTCGTCGAGAATCTCTGCGCCACCGCCCGGCAGGCTGTA
>QHXE01000810.1 GCA_003222835.1 Acidobacteriota bacterium
CGCCCACTTCACGATCGCGCACGATGGCAATTAGCGCCAGTCGGTGCGAATGTGAAAGATTGAAACGAATTCCCTGTGAAGACTTGCTGTCAGCCAGGAAAGGCTTGCCGTAGTCGCCCACTTCGAGCTGCAATCGACCGGGCTTCGCGTTTAGGTAACGAGCCAGAATCAGTCTCAGGGACGCCCGCGCCACACAGAACCTACGGCGATCGGATTCAAAACGAAAACGATCTGCGCGCATTCGATCATCGAGCGACAGCGCTTCGTCAAAGCTCCAGGACCATGGCGCATCCAGGCTCACACGCCAGATGTGAAGGTCTTTCAGAGAGAGGTCAGGCGATACCGGTCCACGCTGCCACGATTGCCGTTCCGCGCCCGCAGCGCGAGCAGGTAGCTGAGCTTTCGGCGCTAACATTGGGCTTGATGCCTGCATATCTCGTTTCGTTATCCTCGTAGCAGCCGGTGAAAAACTCGTTTTCTCTAGCCTGGGGAACTGAAGGCAATTAGTTTACAAAGCCTCCTTCGGGAGGCTTTGGAATGATATTCGCCCACACGGCACGAATTGCAATCAGACACCGATTGAATTCACAGCAATCTTCTAACCACATCGGACGCGACTCAGTTAGAAAGAAACGTTATCTCTTAATCTCTCCCCCAGCTAGACCCTCACCCTAACCCTCTCCCACTGGGAGAGGGAATTGCCTCAGCTAGCGACTGCCAAACGTGGCCAGACGCGCTGCGAAATGTTTTGGGAAAGGAGGCGCGCTCCGGCAAGCAGTTCTTCCGCGCACGACGCCGGCGCCACCGAACCAAGAAATTGCAACACGCGAAAAGCGAAGACTGGGCGATCGAATTTCTCGGCGTGCCAGCGCAGTGCGTATTGGTCCCATTTCATACCCTCGAACTCTTCGATCGCGGTAGCGAGCGTGCGGCTGTCGGCCTGATCAAAGAACACGCCCGTCTTTCCTTCCTCCACGGTTTCAATCGCGCCGCCGCCACGATAGGCAATCACCGGCCGGCCGGCGGCGTTAGCTTCGAGCGGCGCCATCCCGAAATCCTCTTCACCCGGAAACAGCAAGGCTCGGCAGCGCGCGGCATAGTAATTAACGATCGCGTCAGGCTGGCGTCCGAGAAATTCGATGCGGTCGTCGGCGAGTTTCTCCAGCCGTGCGCGATCGGGGCCATCGCCGACAACGATCAATCGCCGGTTCATTCGCTTGCAGGCTTCGATCGCCAGGTCGATTCGCTTGTAGGGCATCAAGCGCGACAACACGAGGTAGTAATCATCGATATCGTTTGACATGTGAAAACGACTCACGTCGATTGGCGGCGGAATGACGAAAGCTTCGCGGCCGTAGATTGCCTTGATGCGATGCGCGACGACACGCGAGTTGGCGATGTAGTAATTTGGCTGTTTCGCAGCACGCAAATCCCACTTGCGGAGACCCCAGAGGCAGAACGGCAACGCCGCGCGCGCCATTTTGCCGAAGCCTTCGCGGGCGACGTAATCGTCATAGCGCCAAATCCAACGCATCGGCGTGTGGCAATAACAAACGTGAATGGCATTGCGCCGGCGATGCACGCCTTTGGCGTATCCGGAACTGCTGCTGAAGATCAGGTCGTACGCTGAAAGGTCGAAGTGTTCTACGGCGAAAGGATAAAGCATGAAGTAGTGACGAAAGCGGCGATCCATGGCGGGCAGTCTTTGCATCGGCGACGTGCGAATATCGGCAGCACGCAAACGCTTCGGCAAACTATGGGGCAGAGCGACGGTAGTATAAA
>QHXE01000392.1 GCA_003222835.1 Acidobacteriota bacterium
TGCGCTCTCCTCGCAACTGCGAATTTCGGTCGAAGACAAGCAGGGATTGCTCGAACTCTTTTCGGCCCAGGCGCGTCTGGCTCGCCTGATTGAGATTCTGGAAATCGAATTAGAAAAGCGACAGCTCGATCGCACAATCCAAACGCGCGTCAAGCGCCAAATGGAGAAGGCGCAGAAGGAGTATTATCTCAACGAACAAATCAAGGCCATTCACAAAGAGTTGGGCCGCAAGGACGAGCGCGCTGAACTCGACGAGCTGAAGAAAAAGATCGAAGAGGCGGGCATGACCGAAGAGGCCAAGGAAAAGGCCCTTCAGGAGTTGCATCGTTTGGAAGCCATGCCTCCGATGTCCGCCGAAGGCACAGTTTCGCGCACGTACATCGACTGGTTGCTCGGCGTTCCCTGGAAGCAAAAGTCGAAAGAGATTAAAGACCTCGGAAAAGCAGAGGAAGTTCTCAACGAAGATCACTATAGTCTGGAAAAAATTAAAGATCGCATTCTCGAATACCTGGCGGTGCGACAGTTGGTAAAGAATCCCAAGGGATCGATTCTCTGCTTCGTTGGTCCGCCGGGAGTCGGCAAGACCAGTCTCGGCAAATCGATTGCGCGCGCGACTGGAAGAAAGTTCGTGCGCCTGTCGCTGGGCGGCGTGCGCGATGAAGCCGAGATTCGCGGCCATCGCCGCACTTACATCGGCGCCCTGCCCGGCCAGATCATTCAAATGATGAAGAAAGCCGGAACCGTCAATCCGGTTCTCCTGCTTGACGAAGTCGACAAGCTGGGCACGGATTTTCGCGGCGATCCAAGTTCGGCCTTGCTGGAAGTTCTCGATCCGGAACAGAACCACATGTTCCAGGATCACTACCTCGACGTCGAATACGATCTGTCTAAAGTTTTCTTTATCGCGACCGCGAACGTGCTGCACACGATTCCGCCGGCGCTGCAAGATCGGCTCGAGGTTTTACGTCTTTCCGGTTATACCGAGCGCGAGAAACTCGAAATCGCCAAGCGACATCTGGTGACAAAACAAGCGGACGCCAATGGGCTCCGTACCGAACAATTTGATTTTACCGACCAGGGCATTTTGGAAATCATTCGCCACTACACTCGCGAAGCCGGCGTGCGGAATCTTGAGCGCGAGATTGGTTCCTGTTGCCGAAAGATCGCGCGCAAGTTCGTCGCCGAAAACGTCGAGGAAGGTTTCAAAGATGTGATTGGCGCCGATCGCGTGCAGGAAATGCTGGGACCGATCAAGTTCCGCCAGCAGGGCGTCGCGGCCGAGAGCGAAGTTGGCCTGGCAACCGGATTGGCTTGGACGGAAGTCGGCGGCGAAGTCTTGCAAATCGAAGCGACATTAACTAAAGGTCGCGGCGCCGTGACGCTTACGGGCAAACTTGGCGACGTCATGCAGGAGTCCGGGCAGGCAGCTTTGACTTGCATCAAAGCGCGCGCGGAACGCCTCGGGATGAGTCTGGATTTTATTCGCAAGCGCGATCTGCACGTGCATATTCCGGAGGGCGCAATTCCAAAAGACGGGCCGTCGGCCGGCATTACCATCGCCGTGGCGATGGTTTCGGCCCTGACTCGCGTGCCGGTGCGCAGAAACGTCGCGATGACCGGAGAGATCACTCTGCGTGGTCGTGTGCTGCCGATTGGTGGCGTGAAAGAAAAGCTTTTGGCTGCTCATCGCTTTGGCATCGACACGATTCTCTTGCCGAAAGACAACGAGAAGGATCTTCCGGAAGTGCCGGAAGAAGTGCGCAACGTCATGAACATCAATCTGGTCGAAACCATCGATGAAGTGATCGCCCTCGCGCTCGAAGAGCAACCGGTAGAGACCGCGGTTACCGTTGAAGCGACCGCGCCGTTGTGGACGACTGAGCCGCCGCAGGGCTTGCAGACACCTGCCGAGCAGTAGCCTTGGCGCGAGGAGTTAGAGTGCCGATTTCAGTCGGGTCTTTTCAGGACATCAAGACCCAACTAAAGTTGATACTCTAACCCTCAAACAATTTCAGGTTTCGTTTTTTCGTGAGCAAAGAAGTGGGGAGCGCGCGAACGTGTGTCTCCGCTTTCTTGGAACTATCTTTCATTTCAAAGGAGAGCAACAAATGGGCAAGCAAGCAGATGCAGATCTGATTCTGAAGCTTTACGATCTTCGCCGCGAAAAGGTGATGCGCGAAGCACGTAACTGGTTTTTCACCTTCAATCCAACGAGCGTCGCTGAATACATGGAAATCTTGATGAGCGAGCAGGGCGCTTACGCCCGCATGGTCATCACGTATTGGGACATGGCGGCGTCTCTGGTCAACAACGGCGCTATCGACGAGCAGATGTTCAATGACGCGAACGGTGAGCACCTTTTCGTCTTCGCGAAGATCGAACCAATTCTCGAAGAACTCCGTCAGACATGGAATGAACCGAACATGCTGAAAAACTTCGAGACGCTGGTACGCCGCATTCCGGATAGCGACAAAAAGCTGACCAACATCCGCGAGCGCATCAAGATGATCGGGGCAATGATGGCCGAGCGGCAGGCAAAAGCACAGGCCGCGGGACAGGCATAAACATCAGAACTTTTGGATCTTTGGAGTGAACGGCGACGTGGCAACACGTCGCCGTTCGCGCTTCAGGCTTTGATCTCTGCCAATCTGTAAGGAGTTCATCTCCTATATAATCGAGACTTCCTTCTAACTACCGGATTGGTCAGATGAAAATTACCAATACCGAATTCATCAAGAGCGCTTTCAAAGAAGTCGACTGGCCGCGGGATGCGAAGCCGGAGATTGCTTTTCTTGGTCGTTCGAATGTTGGCAAATCAAGCTTGATCAATTCGCTTCTCGGCGTTCGTGGCTTGGCACGTACCTCATCGACGCCCGGTCGAACTCAGGCCGTGAATTTTTTTCTTATCAACGGCGCCTTTCGTTTTGTCGACCTTCCCGGCTACGGTTATGCGCGCGCGCCGAAAGCAATCAAAGCCAAATGGAACGCTGCCGCCACAGACTACCTTGCCAAACGCGACCAGCTTGTGCTATCAATTCACATCGTCGATTCGCGTCACGAACCCTCGAAACAGGATTTGCAACTTCACGAGTGGCTAGTGCATCATCATAAGCCACACTTGATTGTCGCCACGAAATCAGACAAGCTTTCAAATAACGAATTACGCAACAACATCGATCGCGCGGCGCGTGCTTTTGAATCTGCTCAACTCCTGATTTACTCGGCGACTACGAAACGGGGACAAGAAGAATTGTGGCGCGCAATTGAAAAATCGTTGAAACAATAGGACGCGTCGAAGTTTTTGTAGGGTTCACCCTTGCGATTTTTCAACTTTTGTTTAGAATTAGAAATCCAAGATCGATACAGCGGAAATATTAGATTAACGAATTCGGGCAACTCGTCCGACCGTAGCCTGGATCCAAATCTGACGCGAGACCACGCAAACAACGCCAGCCGGCATCCAAGATCAGCAAACTTTAGTAAGTGGATTCCGACCTCTGGCGAGAAGGTTAGCTAAGACTCAGTTCGCAGCGGAGAGACCCCTCAAGAGCTTTCCGACGATCCTCGAGAAGCTTTTCCTTTGACCGGCAGCTTTGAAATCATATTGACAGCAAGCTTGAGACCTGACACCAAACCGCGCGGCGAGATTTTGACCGCGCACGAAAGAATTGATTATGGCAACTAGAAAACGCACAACGAATGATGACGGCGATAGTAATGGCGGTGGCGTGGCCACGGCCGAGGCGCCGGCGGAAATCCCGGTGAGTAGAGACGGGAAAGAAGATATTTTTAATCTGTCCGACCTGAAGGAGATGTCGATCTCTAAGCTTACGCAGGTTGCCAAGGGCATGGACGTTCCCGGCGCGACGGGCATGCGCAAGCAGGAACTGATCTTCAAGGTGCTCGCGGCGCAAACCGAAAAGAGCGGACTCATCTTTTCCGAAGGCGTGCTGGAAACCTTACCCGACGGCTTCGGCTTCCTCCGCGCGCCCGAATATAACTACCTGCCTGGCCCCGACGACATCTATGTCTCGCCGTCGCAGATTCGCAAGTTCGACTTGCGGACGGGAGATACTATCAGCGGCCAGATTCGACCACCGAAAGAGGGCGAGCGCTACTTTGCGCTGATTAAGGTCGAAGCAATTAACTTCGAATCGCCGGACATGGCGCGGGAGAAAGTTTTCTTTGACAACCTGACGCCTCTTTATCCGGACGAGATGCTCAGGATGGAAGTGGGTCCGGAGAACCTTTCAGCCCGGGTGATCGATTTGGTAACACCGATTGGGAAAGGTCAACGCGCTCTCGTCGTCTCGCCGCCACGCACCGGCAAAACCATGCTGCTGCAGACGATCGCTAATTCTATTGCCCAGAATCATCCCGAAGTAACCTTGATCGTTCTCCTGATCGATGAGCGACCCGAAGAAGTCACCGATATGCAGCGCTCGGTCCAGGGCGAAGTTATTTCTTCAACTTTTGACGAACCACCGACGCGCCACGTTCAGGTTGCCGACATGGTGATCGAAAAGGCGAAGCGTTTGATTGAGCACAAACGCGACGTCGTGATTCTGCTTGACTCGATTACGCGACTGGCCCGCGCCCACAACGCCGTCGTCCCGCCGAGCGGCAAGATTCTATCCGGCGGTATCGATTCCAATGCGCTCCAGCGGCCAAAGCGTTTCTTTGGCGCGGCGCGCAACATCGAAGAAGGCGGCTCTTTGACCATCATCGCCACCGCGCTCATCGATACCGGTTCGCGCATGGACGACGTAATCTTCGAAGAGTTCAAGGGCACCGGCAACTCCGAGATCCATCTCGACCGACGCCTCAGCGACAAGCGTCTATTCCCGGCTATCGATCTGCAAAGGTCCGGCACGCGCAAGGAAGAGCTGCTGATTCCAAAAGAGGATCTTGCCCGCGTCTGGGTCATGCGCCGCGTACTCAATCCACTCTCGCCTACCGAGCAGATGGAAGTGGTGCTCGAGCGTTTGGAGAAGACGAAGTCGAACGCTGAATTCCTGGCGTCAATGCAGACCTAGGCGATCCTATGGTAAGGAAAACGTTACCGAACCGCGAGCGGTAGCGACCGGCCTTTGCAGTGCTTACCATTTCAATTTGCAAGGGCCGGTCGCTACCGCTCGCGGTTCGGTAACGATCGCGATTCAATCCATACATAGCCGTTGCGCGTTGCCATTCTTTCATCCGAAGCAGTGCCATTCGCCAAGACTGGCGGCCTGGCGGACGTTTCCGGCGCGCTGACCAAAGCCCTGCACGTCCAAGGCGTTGATTCATTTCTCATTCTCCCGCTTTACGATCAAGTCGACCGGAAGTTACTCAGCGGAATTTTCATCGACGATCTCGAAGTCGAATGGCGCGGTACGCGTTCGCGCATTCGCGTTTGGAAGAGCCATGAGTTGAAGGCGCCAACCTATCTAATCGAAGCCGGGCCCTACTTCGAGCGCGACAACATTTATGGTGAACGGGATGATTTCGAACGGTTCGCTTTTCTGAGTCGCGCCGCGATCGCTTTGCTTAAACGGCTCGAAGAGGCGCCCGACATTCTGCATTGCAACGATTGGCCCTGTGGCTTTGCGTCCATCGAGATGCGAGCCCGGCGACAACACGAAGCGTTCTTTGCGAAGACAAAGATTCTTTTCTCGATTCACAACCTCGCCTATCAGGGAATCTTCGATCCTTCAGATCTTCGGTGGCTCGAGTTCGCGGCATATACCGACGCCTTCATGTTGAAAGGCGCGGCGTCTGCTTTGAAAGCGGGCATTATTGCCGCAGATGCTCTGTCGACCGTCAGCCCACGCTATGCGCAGGAGATTCAGACTCCGGAACAGGGTTACGGACTTGATTGGTTACTGCGTGCTCGCCGTGATCGTCTGGTCGGCATTACCAATGGCGTCGATTACGAACTTTGGAATCCCGAGACTGACCCGGATATTGCCGCGCACTTTTCCGCTGACGACCTGAGCGGAAAGCGTAAATGCAAACTCGACTTATTGCGGCGCTTCGATCTTCCCAAAGAACCGGAACGTCCAATCATCGCTATCATCTCGAGGCTGGTCGCTCAAAAGGGATACGACTTAATTCGACAAGGTGCGCAGGCCATTCTCGATGCCGGCGCTTTCTTCATCGCACTCGGTGCGGGCGCACGCGAATACGAAGATTTCTTGCAAAGGTGGCATGACTCCGCGCCGCATCAGGTAGGTATTTACAAAGGTTATGCCGGCGAGCCGCTCGCTCATCAGATCGAAGCCGGCGCTGACATTTTCCTGATGCCTTCGCTTTACGAACCATGCGGCTTGAATCAAATGTACAGCATGCGTTACGGCACCGTGCCAGTAGTTCGCGCCACCGGCGGACTGGATGACACAGTCGAAAATTTCAACCCGGAGACAGGAAAAGGCAATGGTTTCAAGTTCGGCCCTTATTCAGCCTCGGCCATGCTTGAAAAAATTCGGGAAGCGATTTACTTTTATAGTCAACCAGATATTTGGGCTGGCATACAGCGCAACGGAATGGCGGTAGATAATTCCTGGTCGGCAGCAGCAAAGAGATACCTTCAGCTTTATCGAGACATGGCCGAAACAGCGTGAGATCGAATTTTACTCTTTCCATTCAGGCGCAGAATCACAAAGGCATCAAAAAGTTAAGGAGATATAATGAGCGAGAATGTAACAGAAACCAGTGATGGTACTTTTGAGAATGATGTTTTGAAATCGGATCGGCCGGTGTTGGTCGACTTTTGGGCTGAGTGGTGCGCGCCCTGCCGCATGCTCGCCCCCACCGTCGAAGCGGTGGCTGACAAATACGCCGATAGCGCGCGCGTCGTCAAACTGAATGTAGACTTCAACCCTTCAGTTTCGCAGCGCTTCGGGATCAAAGGGATACCCACTTTGATTCTCTTTAAGAATGGTAGAGAAGAGGAGCGCGTAGTCGGCGCGACCTCTGAGCAGGCCATCTCTCGCATGCTCGATAAGCATGTCACCGCGGCTACAGTAGCCTGATCGAACAAAGAACGCAGGCGCGGTTTCGGTGTTATTCGACCGGAGCCGCGCCTCTTGTGTGTCTACCCCCCGATCTGCGGACTTCTGATCTCTGATCTCTGATCTATGGTTATCGCGGTCATCGGCGCCCAATGGGGCGATGAAGGCAAAGGCAAGATTGTCGATCTGCTTTCCGAGCGGTTCGACATCGTCGTTCGTTACCAGGGAGGCCACAACGCCGGCCATTCAGTCCAGATTGGCGATCGATCATTCGTCCTTCATTTGTTACCCTCAGGAATTATTCACTCGGGAAAAACCTGCGTGCTCGGCAACGGCATGGTGATCGATCCGAAAGCTTTCTTTGAGGAAGCCGATCGATTGATGGCGCAGGGCATCACCATCACGCCTGAGCGAGTCAAGATCAGTTCACGCGCACACCTGATTCTTCCTTATCATCGTGCGCTCGATCACACGAGCGAGGAACGTCTCGGCAACGAGCGCGTCGGCACTACGCTGCGTGGGATTGGTCCGGCATACGAAGATAAGGCCGGCCGCCGCGGGCTCAGACTCGCTGATGCACTCGTCCCCGACGTATTGCGCTCACGCATAGAACGCAATCTCGAAGATGCGAACCGAATCATTGTCGCTTACGGAGGACAGGCGCTCGACGCGAATTCGATAATCGACGAAACCTCGGCAATCGTCGAACGCCTGGCGCCATTCATTTGCGACACAACTCATTTCTTGAATATCGCTGCCGCCCGCGGCGATTCAATCCTGCTCGAAGGCGCGCAGGCGACATTGCTCGATGTCGATCATGGAACGTATCCGTTTGTTACTTCATCCAGTACCGTCGCGGGCGGCGCACTGGTCGGCACCGGCCTCGCTCCGAAACATTTGACTGGCGTACTGGGCATCGTGCGCACTTACACGACGCGCGTGGGCGAAGGCCCATTTCCAACCGAGATGTTGGAGGGCGAAGCCGAGTTGGGCCAGATGATTCGCGAGCGTGGCCGCGAGTACGGCGCCTCGACTGGACGTCCGCGTCGCTGCGGTTGGTTCGACGCTTTCGCCACGCGGTACGCGGCTGAGATTAATGGCTTTACCTCGGTGGCTCTGACCAAACTTGATGTGCTCGACGCGCTGGACGAAATCAAAGTATGTGTCGGTTACAATCTTGATGGAAAGAGATGCGATTCCCTGCCCTCGGTATCGCAAGACCTTCGCCGTGTCGAGCCCATCTATGAGACTCTGCCCGGTTGGAAATCGTCAACAGTCGGCATAACCGAACTGAACGAACTGCCGGCCCCGGCGCGCGAGTACGTCAACTTCCTTTCGAATCACATCGGCGCGCAAATCGGCCTCGTCTCAACCGGCCCTGAGCGTTCGCAAACGATCATCGTGCGCGATTCCGCTTTGGCCGAATGGATTCGTTGAGTTT
>QHXE01000811.1:0-2521 GCA_003222835.1 Acidobacteriota bacterium
CGTATAGAGAAAATATGCGATCGGGTTCCGAAGCAGATCGATTACGAAGAGGCCGCGTCTGGCCACGCGATTCATTTCGCGCAGAATACTAACCGCGCCTTCATCATCGAAATGATGCAGCGTCAATGACTGAATCACATAATCGAACGCATCATCTGAGAAAGGAATCGCCAAGCCATCTGCACGCACTGAAGAGATTTCCGGAAGCTCGCGCGACTCTTCGATAATCGACTTCGCGGATCGCGCATTCAACTCCAGGCCGACCAACCCTGCTTTGCGATCCGTTTCCCGCGCCCACTTCGCCGCAACCCGCAACAGCTCGCCCGATCCGGCGCCCACGTCAAGAACTGAAAATGATTTCAACTCCGCACGGGCAATCTCTTTCAGCAGTGAATGACGCAGCGCGCTCGCATCGCCCAGCCATTCATTTACCCACTGCAACTCGACTATGCAGCCTTCGTATTCTTCCGGCGTGTAATCTCCCTTGTCGAGATGTTCGAGTTCGTAACTTCGTTGTTGAAACTTTTCCAGCATGATATCCGCAGATTACGCAGATTACACCGATTTCTTAAAATCAATTATGACGAGTCAGTCGCCTTAGGTTCTTTGGTTTGCTTTCTAATCGGTGAAATCTGAGTAATCTGCGGACATATCTCACACTCGTCGGATCACCAGCGCGCTGTTCTTCGATCCAAAGCCGATGCAGTTGCACAATGCTGTGCGCACCTGCGCCTCACGGGCTTCGATGGGAACGTAATCGAGATCGCAATCGGGGTCGGGCTCGTCGAGATTGATCGTCGGAGGAATTACTCCGGTCTGCATTGCGCATAAAGCGGCGGCCACGCCCGCCGCTCCACTTGCGCCCTGCGGATGACCGACCTGTGACTTCGTTGCCGACATGGGAATGCGGTGGGAATTGCAGTTGAGCGCAATCTTCAGCGCATTCGTTTCGATGCGGTCATTGAGAACGGTTGAGGTGCCGTGCAGATTCACGTAATCGATCTCGCTTGGATCGATGCCAGCGTCGTTCATCGCCAGAGTCATCGCGCGCGCGGGTTCGTCGCCGCCTTCTTGTAGGCGCACGCGATGATAAGCGTCGCACGTCGAACCGTACCCGACGATCTCCGCATATATTTTGGCGGCGCGCTGCTTCGCGCGTTCAAATTCTTCGAGCACATAAATCCATGAGCCTTCGCCTAGCACCATGCCCGATCGATTGCGCGTGAATGGGCGCGAGGCGCGATGTGGCTCATCATTCCAGTCGGTGGTGAGCACGGTCAGGAGATTGAACCCCGCAAGGATCCCCGGCGCCAGCGGCGCATCAACCCCGCCCGCGATCATTAACTCCTGTCGGCCCAGCGCGACGTGTTCAGCAGCATAATGAATGGCATCAGTTGAACTCGTACATCCGGTCGAGATCACGTGTGAGAGACCACGCAAGCCAAAAGCCATCGAAAGTTCGCTTGATAGAGTACCGTGAGTCGCCGCGGGAATTATGTAAACACTGGCCTTGGAATGCGAACCACCTTGATACCAAATCGCGTAATGGTCTTCGACGAACGGCAGTCCGCCCCCACCTGTGCCCAACACCACGCCGATTTGCTGCCGTTCTTCCGGCGACAAATCGGACGGAGCAATGCCTGCATCGTGAAATGCTTCACGCGCCGCCGCGAGCGCCAGCGGAACCGTGCGCGGCACGTGTTTGCGATCCTTCGGACCAAGTTGTGCCTGCCAATCGAAATCGCGCACCTCGGCAGCGATCTTAACCGGCGAATTTGAAACGTCGAACGACTCGATCCGCCGCACGCCACTCTCGCCGCGTTGCAATGCCGACCAAAACGCTTCTCTTCCAATCCCGATCGGCGTGACACAACCCATCCCAGTGATGACAACACGACGTAGGTGTTTAAATTGCGCTAGCATTCTTGACTCGATCCGGGGATGCGCAAGGATATCATCGTCATAGGCGGGAGAGCGAACTGCGCGCATCAAAGAGAACGCAGAAAAGTGGCCGGCTCCGTGGAACACGTAGGTGACCGGTCGCTACCGCTCGCAGTTCTGTAACACAACGGTGCGCGGTATGCCCTGGAGGTCCTCGCGGATTTCCAGCAATTTCCAAGCCTCTCGATCAATCAGATTCTTAACGGCTTCGTGCTGCCCGAATCCAATCTCAAAAACCAGATAGCCGTCTCGTTGCAGAAATAGGGGCGCATCGCGTAGCAGCCGCCGAATAACCGCCAGACCATCCGGACCTGCAAAGAGCGCCGCGTGCGGTTCGTAAAATACTTCGCGCTGCATCGCATCCCGTTCATTATCTGAAACGTACGGTGGGTTGGAAGCGATCAAGCTGAATTGACTGGCCGGCTCCAGCGCCGAAAAACAATCTGACTCGACCAACGTCAGACGATCGATGACGCCGTGACGCTCCGCGTTTCTACGCGCGACTCGCAGGGCTAGTGGTGAGGTGTCGGACGCGAAGGCGTGCGCGTTCGGCAATTCGTTAAGCAATGAAATCACGATG
>QHXE01000811.1:2732-4819 GCA_003222835.1 Acidobacteriota bacterium
GGCCAGCAGCGAACCAGCTTCCATGCGCGGTTCATCAATGCCCGCGGCATCCAAAAGTTGAGCGCCCAAAGTGACTGCATTGGCAATCGAGATCGTCATGGGTTCTTGCTAGCTGCGCTGATCTTATATTACGCTTTATACCGAATCGGAAAAACTGTGGCGCGAATTGGTAATTTCCGAACGCGTAGGCGTCAAGTTAACAACTTGGGCTACATGTTCGGAAGACAATCGCCATTGAAACTTTACTTCGGGTAGCACGAAGCGAGTCTCGTTTCTTCCCGTACGGACGGCGGAACCTCCGAGCTAAACGGTTCGGAGGTTTCGCAGTTCGGAAAGGCCGAGGTTCGACAATTTTTGAGGCAAAGGAGAGCAGTACTCCTAAGACATGGGCGCCCTGGCAAAAAGCCTTCTTCTCTTTGTGCTGAATTGGCTCGATGCCCAACTCACGCTTCTCTGGGTTCATTCAAACATCGCGACTGAAGGCAATGGCCTGATGGGACAGTTGCTAAAAGTTGGCGATGCTCCATTCATGTTGGTGAAATTGCTGGTGGGTGCTTTTGCCGCTTATACGCTCTATCGTTGCTCGCATCTGCCGCTCGCGCGCCGCGGCATGCGCCTGGTGCTCACGATTTACGCTGCCTTGATGTTGGTGCATGCAGCCACGGGAATATCCGCGCTCGGCTGGCCGCAGCCATTGGCCGCTGTTAACTACATGACCAACCTGCCATACGCTTTGCTTACCTTGTTCTCCTGAAACTCCAAACTTTGGCACCCTTCCTGACGCTCGGGTTTCTGCCTCGATCTCCGCAGCTTCCGGGAACTTGGCGCACTGCTCGCGCGTTTTGCAATTGCCGGTTGCGCAACCGTAAACTAAGGCTGATGCATCTTAAGCAACGCGATTCGAGGAAGTTAAGCATTTCAAAGGAGAACGAAAGCTTTATGTACAAAATTACCGGACGCCAAATTCTGGTTATTGCCCTGGCCTCTGCGCTATTTGCCGTAGGTAGCGTCATGGCAGTGCAGCAACTGTGGGGACGCCTGCAACCTCTGAGCTCGGCGTTCTCGACTTCTGCTCCGTCTACCATCACCGACCCGTCAATGGCCACCGATGAACAGAACAACATCGAGATTTATAAATCGATTTCGCCTGGGGTCGTTAATATTAGTGCCACGGCAATGGTGCGGGGTTTCTTCGGGCTGATGGTTGAGCCTCAGGAAGGCACCTGCTCGGGTTCGATCATCGATGAGCAAGGCGACATTATCACTAATTATCATTGCATCGAGAACGTGGAGAAACTCAGTGTGAGTCTAGGCGGCGACAAGAAATATGCCGCCCGAGTGGTCGGTAAAGATCCTGACACTGACCTGGCAGTCATTCGCCTGTCGGAAGCGCCCAAGGAAGCGCTTACGATTGTCCCGATGGGAGACTCGGACCGACTCAATGTAGGCCAGAAGGTGCTCGCGATCGGCAATCCATTCGGACTCGATCGCACTCTGACAACGGGAGTGATCAGCGGCCTGGAACGACCGATTCGCGCGCAAAATAACCGGCAGATCGAAGGGGCCATCCAAACCGACGCCTCAATCAATCCTGGAAATTCCGGCGGTCCGCTACTGGATTCTCACGGTCGAATGATCGGAATAAATTCGCAGATCCTATCGCCGTCTGGCGCGTCTGCTGGAGTCGGATTCGCAATTCCGGTGAGCATCGCTAAACGCATCATTCCCCAACTGATTCGCAGTGGCGAAGTGCGCCGGCCCAAGCTTGGCATTTTCCCGCGCGATGTCGCGCCCCTGGCAAATCAGGTTCGCATGCCCGTCTCCGAGGGCGTGCTGATTGTGCAAGTGCAACCCGGCGGCGGCGCCGCTAATGCCGGTTTGCGGGGCACGGTACAAACGGAAGAAGGCGATATTGAACTTGGCGACATCATCGTGGGCGTCGAGGGCGAGAAGGTCAAGAATAACGACGATCTCTTTCGCGTTCTCGACAAACGCCAGGTTGGTGACACTGTGAACGTCGAAGTCGTCCGCAATGGACGGCACATGACCGTGCCGGTGCGATTGACGGAAGCTAGCGACCGCCGCCG
>QHXE01000812.1 GCA_003222835.1 Acidobacteriota bacterium
AAACGCAGCGCCGCACGCTGTAACTTTTCCGGCTCGGCCAGTAAGCGGCCCGCGCCGACGGCAACGGTCGTCAAAGGATCGTCGGCCATTGTTACGCGGAGATTCAGATCATGGTGCAGACGTTCGGTCATCCCACTGAGCAACGCGCCTCCGCCTGTCAAGGTCACCCCCGAGTAATAGATGTCCGCGGTGACTTCTGGCTTTGAATCTTCGATTACGCGACGCACCGCTGAGATAATTTCTGAAACAACTGGTTCGAGAGCGCCGCGAACTTCCCATGAAGAAATTGTTATTGGCAACGCCGTCCCGTTGGCAAGCTGCTTCCCAACAATTTCCATTTTTTTCTCGACGTGCTCGCCGGACTTGGTATCATGAGCCAAGCCCAACTCTCGCTTCACTCGTTCCGCTGTGCGTTCACCGACTTGAACCGCATACCGTACACGCAAATAATCTCTGATGGCTTCGTCCATGGCGTTGCCGGCGGCCGCCAGACTAACGGAACTGATGACGCCGCCTGAGGCGAGAATAGCGACGTTAGTCGTGCCGCCGCCAATATCGACAACCAGACGCGCCTGTTCATCTTCAAGATCCAATCCCGCTCCCAACGCTGCCGCCAAGCCTTCATCAATCAGATCGACGCGTCCGGCCTTCGCGTCGCGCGCCGCGTCTTTCACCGAGCGCCGCTCGAGCGGTGTGGAAGATCCTGGGACTCCGATCACCAGGTGACTACGCTTCGGATGATCCTGATGTTGAACCCGGCTAATCACCGTGCGCAGGAATTTTTGCGAGATCTCGAAATCGTCAATCGCTCCGCGCCGAATCGGTCGATGGACTTCGATGTCATTCGGTTCACGGCCCAGAAGTTTGAGCGCCTGCGATCCAATCGACAAGACTTCGCTGCTATATTTATGAAGCGCCAAAACGGATGGCTCGTTCAAAACCACGCCTTCCGTCGGCGCATACACGATAGTGTTAACTGTGCCCAAATCGATGGCCAAGTCTTCACTGAAAAAACCTCTTAAAATGTGCATGGTCGGTTACCTCTATTAAAGGAAGAGCGAGCTCGCAATTCCAAATTGTACGAACCGCACAGCAACCTGTATGCCAGCGAGAACTGTCTTCCGAACCAGGACGCAATTCATTGTTTCCATGCGGCTGCGAATTGACCTTTGATGCATTTTGGTTGGCTGATCGTTCGGGGCAAAGGGTCAACACCGCTCGATAATCGGACGGCTCGGGGCGAAGATTACACGGCCCAAATACGAGTAGGCTGATCTGATTTGGGCGGCGAGGGCGGACGTTTCTGCTCCTCGATTGGGGTCATGGCTCGATAGTAACAGTCATGCCAACCTTGACGACATCGAACAACTCGCGGATGTCTTCGTTCTCCAGCGCGACACAACCCCACGTCCAATCGCTCCGCGCGCCATTGCCGTGAATGTAGATATCGCCGCCCAGCGCCGTGTTCTGAAGCGGCCGCCGCTTTGCCTTGAGCGCGCGCAGGATATCGTCGTACTGCGCTTTGGTGATCAAGCCCTCGCGCAGCCCCCGTTTGGCGTGCGCCGCATTGGGATAGCTCAGACCGAGCGACAGATAGAAAGCGCTCTTTGAATTCTTTGTGAAGATGTAGAAGGCACCTTCCGGCGTGCGCCGATCGCCTTCGCGTACTTTATCGCCAACAGGATTTAGACCCAGGCCGACGCGATAGGTTCGGACCAAGTCATTACCGGAATACAGGAGCAATCGCCGCGACCT
>QHXE01000813.1 GCA_003222835.1 Acidobacteriota bacterium
GAGGAAACAGCAGCCATGGTGATGACGTTGAGAAGCGCCGTCGCAACCGACGTAGCGATGCCGCGACGAACGATACGGATCAAACTCCTCGAATCGATCAAATTATGCAGACGATTTCCTGAGAGCATTTTCTTCACGATACGGCCTCCAAAAGCAATTGAGTGAAACTGCGAAGCAGATAGCGATTTCCTATCTCACTGTCTAACTCGAAGATGCTAATCCGACAGCGAAACCCACAGACGAGTTGGAAAATTATCGAGAGATTTTTAGAGTCGGCAAGGAAACTCAAGTTCTGAGCAACGTTTTTCCAGATGCCTTTTCACAAGATTGTCACAGTGTCGCCAGTTGATCATCATTAGAAGTTTGCTTCCGAGCGAGTGTGTCTTCGTGAAAAACCATGGAATAAAGTTTGCCTAGTACACGACTTCAATACACGCTTCATGGAGAATTAAGCATAGTATCGCGGTTAACAGCGGGTTTGAGTGTTCTCGCGGCGATCGTTCGATCTGCGGGCTATATAGAAAAATTGAATTCTGTCCAAATTCCT
The DNA here is from genome assembly GCA_003222835.1 of Acidobacteriota bacterium. The sequence continues at coordinate 548 of QHXE01000813.1, forward strand.
GGATTGCTTTTAGAGGCAGACCGCGGTGTAAGCTGCGACTATTGTTGTCCAGCAGCTTGTTTGCAACTTTGACGAATCCGTTTCGACCGTATGAGGCCAGCTTTAAATTAGGGTACGACCAATTTGCTTGACAGTTGGACGCGTCAAACATAACGTTTTAGTTCCCCTAGATAGACGCATCTTAATCCGACCGAGACAGAAGTATGTCTTGTCGTCTTTCTTAGATCTATTGCTCTAAGCCTGTACGCAAAACATTAGGAGGAATAAAATGACCAAAGCTCGTCGAATCACGTTTCGTGTGTGCGTTATTGTCGTCCTCGCTATTACCGCCCTGCTCTTAGTTGTGTTTTTGCCTGCCCGATTCAAGGCTCCGGCTGCGGCTCAACAGAGCACGGTCATCACGCCGGACATTCCGGTGATTCCGCCTGGCTCGGCTTATCGGCAAACAAATCTGGTTTCAGATATTCCTGGCTTCGGCGCTATTCAGGATCCGTTTCTGATCAATCCTTGGGGCGTTACGGCGACGGCTTCTAGCCCGTTCTGGGTGGCCAACAACGGCACGAGCACGGCGCAGTTATTACGCGGCGACGTGTCGGGCAGTCCATTCGCGCTGAATCCGAACCCGCAGACGATCACCATCGGCGGCGGACTGCCAACCGGAGCGGTCGCCAATACCACCAGTGATTTCGCCTTCACTCCGCCGGGCGGCAGTGCCGGTCCGGCCCGCTTCATTTTCGATTCGATCACCGGCAACATCGTCGCATGGCAACCAGCCTTAGGCACGACCACTCAGATTGTGAAGAACAATCCTGGTCACGTCTATACAGGTTTGGCAATCGGCAGTAATGCCGCCGGCAATCGTCTCTATGCCGCCAATTTCGCGGCGCCCGCACTCGCGGGGAGTATTGAAGTCTTCGATGGCACATTCACCGCGACGACGGTCACGGGCGGGTTCCTCGATCCGACCATCACGTCTGATTACCGGCCCTTTAATATTCAGAACCTCGGCGGCTCGCTCTATGTGACTTATGCGAAAGTCGGGCCGGATGGAAAAAATCTAAACGGCGCCGGCCTTGGTTTTGTCCGCAAGTTCAATACTGACGGCGTGCGCGATGTGGCGTTCGCCATTAATAGCGGCGGCGGGCTGGACTCGCCGTGGGGGTTAACAATTGCGCCGGCCAGTTTCGGAATCTTCGGGGGAGCACTGCTGGTCGGTAACTTTTCCGACAACGGAATCATTAATGTCTACGCCCCTTTTAGCGGGGCGTTTCTTGGTACGCTCAAGAATGAGGCCGGCAACAACATCGTAAATGACGGATTGTGGGCGCTAGTATTTGGTAACGGTGGTAGTGGCGGCGATCCAAACACGCTCTATTTCTCGGCCGGAACTTCTGAAGAAGAGCACGGACTGTTCGGTTCTTTGAAGCCGACAACGGCCACGGCCACCTCGCTCGTGCAATTCGCCACCGATGAGTTTGTCATCGGCGAAGGCAGCGGCCACATAGATGTCACCGTCACGCGCGCGGGCGATGTTTCAGGTTCAGCTACGATTAACTTTGATACCTTCGACGAGTCACAGCCGGGTCACGCTTCGCAGAAGAGCGATTATGAAATCGCACTCGGGAAGCTGACTTTCAATCCGGACGAGACCAGCAAGACTTTTCGTATCCTGATTGTCGATGACAAGTTTGTCGAAGGCACCGAGGAGATCGATCTGGCGCTCTCGAACCCGAGCGGGACCGGGGTGGGATTGGGCAGTCCCAGCGTCGCCAA
>QHXE01000814.1 GCA_003222835.1 Acidobacteriota bacterium
GGTTCACCGCAAGCGCAGGCCGCGGTCGAATACGTTGCGGCCGAGCTTCGCAAACTTGGTCTCGAGGTGAAGCTGGAAAAATGCATGGTACCGCACTGGGTGCGAGGCGAAGAGGCTGGTGCGCTCACGGAATATCCGAGCATGGCGCCCAATACGACGCAGAAGATCGCACTCACGGCGCTGGGCGGCAGCGTGGCGACGCCGGCTGACGGCTTAACTGCCGAGGTTGTTGTCGTCAATAACTTTGACGAATTGGAAGCGCTCGGTCGTAATCGCGTCGCGGGCAAAATCGTGCTCTTCAACGCGAAATTCGATCAGCGCCTGGCCGACAACGGATTCGAGGGCCAGGCTTATGGGCAAGCAGTGATCTATCGCGGCATCGGCGCTAGTGCCGCAGCTCGCCTGGGAGCGGTTGCGGCGCTCAATCGATCCGCCGGCGGCGCGGACTATCGTCTGCCGCATACGGGCGCTTTGCGATATGCCGACGACGCTCCGAAGATTCCCGCAGCCGCCGTCGCTTCTGAGGATGCCGATCTTATCGCCCATCTTGCGAGTGAAGGAAAAGTGAGAATGCGGCTGGTGCTGACGCCGCAGACTTTGCCGGACGCAGTCAGTTATAACGTCATCGCGGATTTGAAGGGGAGCGAACATCCGGAACAGGTTGTGATTGTGTCTGGCCACCTCGACTCGTGGGACCTCGGCCGCGGCGCGATCGATGATGGCGCGGGCGTGGTGATCGCGATGCAAACTGCTCAGCTATTTAAGCAGCTTCGCCTGCGTCCCAAGCGCACGATTCGAGTTATCGCGTGGATGAATGAAGAGAACGGCCTGGCGGGCGGCAGAGCTTATGCGAACGATCATAAAGACGAGATGGCGAATCATTTCGCAGCGATCGAAAGCGATCTTGGGGCGGGCCATCCCCTCGGCTTCGAGGCGGAGGGCAAGCCCGAGATTTTGACTTTGCTGCAACCACTCTCGGTCATTCTGCAAAGCCAGGGCGCCGGCGTCACGCGATTAGTCGAAGAGACAGGATCAGACGTTGCGCCGCTCGGCGCGGCTGGGGTGCCAACATTCGCGCCGATCCAGGACGCCCGGACCTATTTCAATTATCATCACACGGCGGCGGATACGCTCGACAAAGTCAATCCGAAAGAGCTGCAAGAAAACTGCGCCGTCGTGGCGGCGTTGGCCTTCACCTTAGCCAATATGCCGCAATCTCTACCAAGGTAATTTGGAGTGCGCGGGGCAGAGCGAAGCGGCGGCGGCGCTTTGGATTGAAGTCCGATAAGCTTCAGCTTGTCGCCCCGAGGTCGTCTAAGCTACCTTTGGCTCACGATGCGACAAGCTAAAGCTTATCGGACATCCAAAGCGCCATCGCCGCTCGCTTCGGCCGACGCACTCCAAATCCTTCGTTTTGATTCAATCGATTCAACCAATCTCGAGGCGATGCGACAAGCAAAGGCCGGCGCGCGAGAAGGCTTGTGTATCGTCGCTCGCGAGCAAACTGCCGGTCGCGGACGCCTTGATCGGAGTTGGCAATCGCCGAAAGACGCCGGGTTGTATTTCAGCATTGTCCTGCGACCAGAGCTTAAGATGAACTCATGGCCGCTGATCACTCTGATGGCAGCGCTCGCTGCTTCCGATGCACTTATGAAGGCGTGCGGCTTGCGCGTGGACATCAAGTGGCCCAACGATCTCTGCGTCAATGAAAGGAAACTTGGCGGTATACTCGCGGAGACGATCGACACCGAAAAGGGGCCGGCCGCTATCGTGGGCATTGGAATCAATTTGTGTTCGCACGGCTTGAGTGACACGCTTCGCGAGGCGGGGACATCGGTCGAGTCAGAGATAGCAGCCGAGCCTGATGTTGAAGGCGTGCTGCAAGCGTTATTGAAGGCTATGAGCGAGCGATATGAAGTTCTTCAGAGTCCCAAGGGCGAAGAACACAC
>QHXE01000393.1 GCA_003222835.1 Acidobacteriota bacterium
CTGGTAGACGACGCCGCGCAATCCAACCTGTCTCAGCGCTTGTATTGTCTGCGGGCCTGATGAACTGGAATCGCCAACACTGGTAACGCCGAAGCGCGCCGCCTCGATCGCTCCACAGGTTGCCGAGACGATTAGATCTTCCGCGGTCATAGCCATGCGCGCGATGGTCAGCTTTCTCAGCCAAGCAAAAAAATCGCTTTCTTCGCATTCGAGAAAGCCTCGCATCACGGTCAATTCCAAATGGGAATGTGCGTTAATTAACCCAGGTAGAATCGCCGCTTGCCCGAAATCTTCTATTGGCGAATTTGGAAATGCAGACTCTATCTCGCTGCGTGGGCCAAGCGCGACGATCGTGGAACCGTCGATTACCAGCGCGCCTTCTTCGATCATCGGCGATGCAATGGGCAGTAGCCAGCGCGCTGAATAGATTACCGTCATGTCTGATGAAAGAAGATAGGACCCATTCGAGCTTTGGAGGTGATGCTGTTTTGTGGACCACCTCTCGCCTCCTTGACGCGATGATAGCGATCGAGAATTGAATTGACGTAAGCCCGCGTGGAAGCGATATCGATGCGGGCGATGAATTCCTGTTCGGTCAAAGGCGGAGCGCCACTAGCCACGCGATTCCATTCCGCCGCCCGGCTGGGGCCGGCGTTATAAGCCGCCAGCATGCGAGCTTCACGACCAGGCGAATCGCGGTATTCCTGGCCGGATTTTTCGAGATACCAGCAGCCGATCTGAACGTTGCGCTCCGGATCCCGCAACAGCGTATCGGGATCCGCGGCAGCGCGTTGCTCCAAAGGCGTCAAGCCGGTTTCAGCTGCCCATTCGCGGGCGACCACCGGAGTAACTTGCATCAATCCAATCTCTCCGTTGCGGCCTTTCTTCCACGGTGTGAAATAGGTTTCTTCATACACGACGCTCCACACTAAATCGGGATCGATTTGATAGCGGACAGCTTCGCGCGCAATCAGGGAATCGTAATGGTGAATCCAGTACTGATCGAAAACATAGAGGCCGATAGCAGCCAGGACCAGCAGCGTGAGGATGATGATTAACAGTCGCTTCATTCAAGCAGAGCAAGAGCCGGGACGATATGCGAGGTATCAAACAATAATAGTTTCAGTTGAATCAGTTAAAACATCTCAAATCTCAAGTCTGAAATCTCAAATCTGATAGATCGATCTCAACCTTAATTACTGCGAGAAAATTGTGGCCAGAAACTCTGGGGCGAGCAAGCAGGATCGACGCCTTCGTAACGCAGCCGCAGTGCCTGTTCGTCGAACACATGACCCTGAAGCCAAACTTCAGCGGAAAGAGTTCCGCCGACGCAAAGCGGCCCGCCGCTTAGCGAGCGCGTATTAACCAGCACTTCTAATTTCAGCCCGCATAGATCTAGATAGATCCAGTAGAGTTCGCTGCCCGAAAGCGGATTGCGCAGCGGTTTGAAGGCCAGCACGCGTCCACGAAGTATCCAATCATTTTCGTGGGACGCACGCGACGGCGCCGCTTTTTCCAGAGGCAACCAACGCATTTCCATCTCGCGTGCGCAAACCCGAGCGCGATACGCCAAACCGCAGAGGCCGACGTGCAGGGCCGGCGCGCGAAAACCAGACGCGCCAACTTCCGTCAGATTTTGCAGCTCGAATAGGACTTCGGTGTCCGAGCCGCCGCAGTAACCGTGGACCACTGCTTCGCCTTGTTCATCATATTCGGTCAGCGCCCACGGTGTGATTCGCTGCATATAGCGCGCGCGAAAACCCGGACGACAGTTCGCGTAGAAAACTTCGCCAGTGCCTGATTCGTAGAGCACGGTCCAGACTTCGAGACCTTCTCCGAGTTTCCAGCAACGGCCATGCAGGACGGCGCCACGCCGCAACAGCCGCGTTGGCTCACCATGATTCTCGGCGCGCTCGGCGAGAAAGTTAATCGCCTTCTCGCTGGGCACTTCCAAGCCAATCGTTTCAAAGGTAGCGTCCATGAAGAGCAAAGGGCGAAGCGTAAAGTGCTAAGAGGCGCGACGGCGTCCGTCCATCGGTGCGGCCTCAATTTCGATTTCATCATTGCGCGGCGAGTGTTTCCTCTGGCCGCGAATGTTGCGCGCCGGCCCATGTTGCGGGCGCGCGCCGGACCGCACCATCTCCGCAAAGAGATCGACGTCATAGTCGGCTTCGCGCGACATCGTCTCGCGAATCTCGTGCAGCACGGTTAAGAATTTAGGTCTGCGGTACACGCTTCGATCTCAAATCTCAAATTTAAGCAGCCTCAGTTTCGGTTGCTTCCGAAACCAAAAACTCCGGCGTCACGATCATGGGAACGAAAAACCCGGCTGCCGTATTGAACAGGCGGATGCGCGCTTGCCGCCTAACGTTCGCCAAATGACCGAAGTTCCATGTAACTAGATAATCGATTTTGTGGAATGAAGCAACCGCTACGTGTAAAGCATCGGCGATAAACTTGCGATGAAAAATTCCGCGCGAGACATAGCCTTCGGCGAGTATTGCCGCCTCTTCCGTGAGTTCGACCTGTTCGAGTCCGTCGACCAATTTAAGGTACGCGGAACGATGAGGCTCAGCCACACGTCCAAGTTCGCTCGTCACCAGCGGCGAGATTACCGCCCGATATTCTGACAATTCATGTTCCCACCAGCGAATCGTCAGGTCGCGACGAAAGGGCTCGCCATTGTCCAGATACGCGCCGATAACCGACGTCTCAAGATAAGTGCTCGGTTTCATCTTTAGTGGACAGAGCTTTCGGGTGTTGGACTGCCTATTTGGACCGCGCTTGCATCCAGCGGCTCAAGCCGCACTACGCCCCTCTGAAAATCAAAAACGACGCGAAAGTGTCGAAGAAAATTACCGCCGAGAATTCCGCTTTGGAGGAAGCCCGCGGTTTCATTTACCGGCTCGAGATCGAGCACGGCCGCGTCTACCCTCTCGCGAGAATAAGCGCCCACAGAAATTTTGGGGAGCAAGGCCATCTTCACATCTTCGGCGATGCCCGCGGCTCCGAACACTCGCATCCGACCCTCTTTGATGAAAGGCTGAACCTCATCCTGCGCGGCCAACTTCTCAGCCATTACCGTAACGGTCGCGCCCGTATCGATAATGAAATTGAGCGGTCTCTTGACTCCATCTATCAGAATTTCGCCACTCAAAAAACCGCTCGCGGTGGTTCGCACGGGAACATTGAAGCCCGGTCTGGATTCGACGGTCTGAACGTTATCGGATTTTCCGAGGCTGTTGACGAGCTTTCCCAGATCGATATCATTGTTGCGCTGACGAATCAACGTCAGGCTCTGCGTTCCATAGTCAACCGAAGTTATCATCCGGCCCAATGCCGCAATCCCAAGATATCCATCGACCGGATTATGATCGTCAAAGAAATGTCGGATGTAGACCGGCACGCTGGCGATGCGAACCTCGCCGATATCGATCGAACTGAGATATCCATAAACGATCTCAAACCGCCCGCCACCACCAACCGCACGCGCCAGACCTCCGTGCGCGACCGGCTTAAGGCCCAATTTTCGAGCGGTCTCTTCCGAAATCACCGACATGCCCGAACCAGTATCAAGTACGAAGCGAAGATAATCCTTCGAGCCGTTGATTCGAATTTTGACAATCGGGCGATTATCGCGGTTCTCGAACTCGACCACCGTTCGATCCGCGCCTTCAAGATCGTAGAGCGAACTTTGTTGTCCCAGATAACGCAAGAAGTCGATTAGGCCGCGAATGCGCGCGCGGCGATCGGCGTCGGTGCGCGGAGCAATGATTAGAAAGCGCTCATAAGCATCCGCAGCTTCCTTATACCTTTCGGACCGCGCGGCGGCTTGGCCGAGGCTGAAAACGTAGTCCGGTTCGTCGGGGTCGATGCTCGCGGCGCGACGCAGTCCGGACACGCATCTGCCCAGGCGGTTCTCGTAATAATCGACCATCGCCAGGCCGGCGATGGCCATCGCCTGGTTGTCATCCAAACTTAGCGCAGTGCGAAACTCTTCCACGGAAAGGCGGAAGTCTCCTGAAGCCAGGATGGCCGATCCGAGCAATGCGTGCGCGCGTGCCGAGAGCGGATCGATGGCGATGACCCGCGCGGCGTGATCGAAGGAGTCTTGCAACCGTCGTTGTTTGAGCAGCGCGTGACTCAGCCCGAGCCGCGCGTCCATGTCGCGATCGTCTTTCGCCAGCAACTCGCGATAAATTTGTTCGGCGCGCTCGAAGTCTCCGCTGCGGAGGGCCCGCTGAGCGCGGCTGCGCGACTTTTCGTTGTCCGCCGGCCTGGCCACGACAAGGACTGCCAAGGCGAAACAAACCAGCGCCAGCACGCCGATTCGTGAAACGGTGGATCTATGGGATGGTATTCTCACTACTTGAGAACCTCGCCCGTTTTCATCGACCAAAGCACCAGGTCAAGCTCGTCAAAATCAATCCTAACCTGACCGGCAAATTCTCGCATGCGCGCCTCGGTTTCAAGATAAGCTTTGCGGCTGCTCGGCGGCTTTGCCGACTCAATTACGCCCATCTCTGCCAGACATCTAACGACGTGCTTGTCCAGGATACCGTATCCTTTGAAGCCTATGTTCCGCAAAAAGTGGCTCGCCTCTTTGTAGCCGAGTCCTTTGATGCGCGGGTCTTGGGCCAGCCAATCACGACGTTCAGACGCGTCACGAAAGCCTTCCAGTCGTTCGCGTAGGCGCATCGAAAACGATCTCTGTAAGTAATCTCGCGTGATCACAATGTATCCCGGTCTCGCATTCGGAAAGCGATGCGCGCCCGCCTCGACCAGCGCACGCGTCATGGTCTTCTGCCTACCGGCTTTCAATAACGGCCGCACCGCTTCTACCGCTCGCAAGCCCATCTTTGCCGATGCGCCGGCGGTGAAGATGCAAAAGACCATCTCTTCCCACAAGCGTGCGTCTGAAGCCGTGTGCCAAACTTCGGTGAATTCGCTCAACCTGGCTCGAATCTCGTGGCGTCGCGCCAAATGTGTGACGCGCAAACTGTCGACGGTTACCGGTGCATGATCGGGTGGCACAACTTCAACAAGTTGAATTCTAGGTGCGCGTTCATTTCCCTGTCAACGAACTTGCGACACCGAACCACGCTCGGACAATGCATCCTGAGACCAGTTGCCAGCATCGAAGTCGAGCGTTTTTGGAATGCTCGGCCCTCGCAAACTTATCCCGTGATATGATTAGCGGCGACGACGCGAGGCCACCCGCTCAGCGCATTCCGGAGCGAACTATCATTTCAGTGATGAATGCACGACAGAGATTGATGAAGACAGAAATTGCCTTGGCCATTATGTTGCTGGGCGCGGCCGTCGCGTTGGGTCAACAAAGTTCCGCGACTACTGTCTTACAGTCTGACGCAAAGCAGCGAGCAGAACCAACTCAACCATCAGCGGATAACTCAGGAATGCCTCGCTCAATCCCGCCCGTAACACCCGGGCCGGCGCAGCCGTCATATCTGACGTCAATTTATGGATTGCAGGGCTTGCTCGCGGAGACCCTCGACGGATCGACAGTCGCCGCACAATCGGTTGACGAAAGATTCAATCCGGCCTCGGCGGTCAAGCTGGCAACCGCGCTCGTGGCTTTGCAGAACCTCGGACCCGAGCATCGTTTTGTGACTTCGCTGTGGGCTGGCGGCAAGATCGACAAGATAACTGGCACATTGACGGGAGACTTGATGGTCACGGGACGCGATCCCTCTTTTCATTACGAACACGCCATTATGCTGGCCCGCCAGTTGAACCAGCTTGGGATTCGTACAATCACTGGTAACTTGATTGTCGCGCCGGGCTTCACGATGAACTTTGACTGGTCGGCGAAACACTCCGGCCAGCAGTTTCTTGAAAGCTTGGACGCGGCGCGCCGCTCGACAGCCGCAACGCGAGCATGGCTCGACGAGCGGACACTGGTTGGTGACAAAGAGAGTCTTAGCAACGTGCCGAGCGTAACAATCTCCGGCGACGTGCAAGTTGGTTCAGCGCCGCCGGACGCGGTTCCATTGCTCACTCACAAATCGAGCAAACTCGTGGACGTTCTGAAAGTCCTGCTGTGTTATTCGAACAACTTCATGGCCGAACGCATTGGGGAGAACGTCGGCGGGCCACAGGCAGTAAGCGCGACGCTGGCGGACAAACTAAAAATCGATGCCAACGAAATCGCGTTGTCGTCAACTAGCGGCCTCGGCATTAATCGCGTGACGCCCCGCGCCATGATGAAGATTCTGCGAGCGCTCAGCGACGAGCTGCGGAAACACAACCTTTCGCTCTCAGATATTCTGCCGGTGGCGGGCATCGATCCGGGTACGCTGGAGGATCGTTACACAGATGCGATGGATCGAGGCAGCGTGATTGCAAAAACCGGAACTCTTGTGCACACGGATGGAGGCGCCAGCTCGCTGGTAGGCGAAATGAAAACGAAGAGCGGCCGGGTCGTGCTATTCGTGATCCTCAATCAGCACGGCAACGTGCCCCGTTTTCGTCATAATCAGGACGGCATTGTCAACGCCATTCAAAATGCGTTGGGCGGCCCCGCTCCTTTCGACTATCGCCCCGTGCGCTTGTCGATGCGCCTCGTGGATTCGGATTATGAAACAGCTCGCGCTCGCGGTGAATACGAACCGAAGAACTGATCATTTGCCATTTCTCATTTGCTATTCATGACAGGCTGTCGGCCTGCTCGGACAAATTGTCAGGCTGAACTGGCACTGTGAACGATCCTTCCAACCTCTGTCACCAGCCGTAACGCGAAGGCGCCGCTTTTTCCGGGACTTCGACCAGAGTTTGCGGCGCAGGCCCAACGTTTCCTCTTGGCATACGCCTTGCCACGCGCGCGTGACGGGCAGCACTGCCACTCCTGTCGTTGAATACTCCAGCGAGCCTGCACTTCCGAAATGAGTTCAACAGAAGCGCATATCAAACTTGTCAACACGTTGATGGCTACCGACCGCATGTGGGAGGCGACGATCGACAGTTTGCCGGATGCAGTTTACATCTTCGGCGCCGACAAGCGGCTGAAGAAGATCAATCGCGCCGGCGAATCGTTGGAGCAGGCGCGGCGGGCGTTCCTGTCGGGGCGTCGCTGTTGCGACATGCTCTGGGGATTGGCAGGGGTTAGCTGCATGGTTGATCGCGCCATGACTAATGGCGCCGCTGTCGAAGTCGAGATCCCCGCCGAAAACAAAGCGCGTCGACCGTTGCTGGTGCGCGTGGTTCCCCAGACCAAAGATCAGCAACAAGAGTCTGCAACGGGCTGCATCGTCATTGCCCGCGACATATCTGACTTGCGAGACGTCGAGGAAGAAGCAAGTAAGCAACGTGCGTTTCTCTCTAGTCTGGTCGATCTTGCTCCCGACGAAATCTATACGCTTGATGCCGAGCATCGCTTCAGCTGGATGAATCAGCGCGCGGAACTCGATAGCGGCTTGACACGCTCAGTCCTTCTCGGTCAGGACTTCAGCATGATTGTCACTTCTGAGTCGAGGGAAGAAGCGGGCGCCGCGGTCCAATGCACGCTCGCCGGCGAACAAAAACAATTCGAGGTGCGCACGATCTGCGCCGACGGCCGCATCCGTTGCATGGATGCCCATACGTCCCCACTGTGGCATGACGGAAGTATAACCGGAGTGATGGTTTTCATGAGCGACATCACGGAACGCAAGTTGGCCCAGGAGCGCGCCGCGCGATCTGATAAGCTGCGCGCGTTAGGCGAACTCGCTGCGGGCGTAGCGCACAATCTCAATAATTCGCTAACGGTGATTCAAGGGAGGGCGCAGTTGCTCTTGATGCGCAGCGGCGCCGATGAACCAAACAAGAAAAGCCTCGAAGTAATCACTCAGGCCGTCGGGGATTGTTCACAAACCTTGCGTCGGTTGCTCGACTTCTCGCGCCGTGGTTCGACTCGGGTGTCCGCCCCGGTCGATTTGAGCGAACTTGTTGTTTCCAGTGTTGAGATCGCGCGACCCAAATGGCAAGCAGAATCGGCGCATCGCACTGGCACGATCGAAGTGCGCATGCGGACACCCAAAGCAGTGCTGACTTTGGGTGATTCGTCCGAATTGCGCGAGGTCGTGCTCAACTTGATCTTCAATGCCGTCGATGCGATGCCCCACGGTGGAGCAATCGAAATCGGAACACGCAACGATGGTCTAAACGCCTGCTTCTGGGTTGCGGACACAGGATCCGGTATGCCACCAGAAGTCATTGCGCGCATTTTCGAACCTTTCTATTCAACCAAAGGCGAACGCGGCACCGGTCTTGGGCTCTCGGCATCGCACGGCATAATTGAGAATCACGGTGGCCATATCAACGTTACCAGTGAACCCGGAAAAGGAACTCGTTTCGAGGTGGTTCTGCCGCTTCACGAATCGTCTGAGCCTGCGGTGGCCACACCTTTGGCGCCGACTAACGGAACGAAGGCAGCGCGGGTTTTGGTAGTCGAAGATGAAGAGAAAGTGCGTGTGCTCTTGAACGATGCGTTCCGCGCCTATGGTCATGAAGTGGTCGAGGCCGCCACCGGCGCCGAAGCCCTCGATCGCCTCGACAAAGCGGAATTTGATTTGATGGTTTGCGACCTGGGCCTTCCAGAGCTGAGCGGCCTGCACGTCGCCCGCTGGGTCAAAGAGTTTCGCCCGAACCTGCCCGTGATTATCGCAACCGGTTTTTCAGAAATGATTGCGGATGAGGACTATCAAAAAGCAAGAATCGATCAAGTGATCCCTAAGCCCTACGCTGTAGCTGACGTGCTCGCGAAAGCCAACGCGCTCCTGGCGAAACAAGCCGCCGAACGTCGCGAGACCGTGATGGTCTGATTAATCCGAAGTCTGCAGAAAAGAGACGATGGTGAACGCAACTAATTACCGGTTACAAGACGATTCCGCCCTCGCGAAATGGGCCGGAACGTGCTCACCGACCGCGGGTCTTCAGTTCCTTTGCTTTACAATATGATCAATCAGAATGTGACGGGTCATGAGGGTTACTAAATCCAGGCGCCTTCACCACTCGCTATAGAGACTACCGCCCGACGACTTTCCCACGGCTGCGCTACGGACGTCGACTATCCCAGGCGGTCTTTTCGATGGATATTCGGGAGGTACCCGGCCTTTACCAAATCATCCAGCGATTGTGGTGCAACGCCTTTCTCAGACGTATATTGCTTTATCCCCTGGCGGAATGCCCGGAGATCAATCTTCAGGACGTCTTCATGAGCGTCAAGGACACCTACTTGATAGCTAACCATCATCTTATGATAAATGCTGCAAGCGGCGCCGAAAAGAAAGGTCAACAACAAAATTGCTAGGCACAGAAAACGGCGCATACCAACCTCCCAGAAACTCAACCGTCGAACCTTTCAATTGAACTTATCAGATCAGTAAACTGTCCGATCATAACAAGCTGGCGCTCCATTAGGCGAGTCTTCTGAGTAGGCGAGACCCGAAGAGCACAAAGTAAAACCCCCAACTTCGTACCAGGGTTGAATGCGTAACTGCCAACCCGCGCAAGACGAAAATCGCACAATTGTCATATTCGGAGGGCCACATCGTACGTTGCAATTCGGAACGATATCATACCCGCAAGTATAATAAGTAAAACCTGTTAACGAATAACCAGCGTGCGAATAGCCACTCTTCCCTATAGTGGACATATAGAAGGACATAGTCCGCCCGTACGTCGGGCAATAGAACGAATGTTGACTTTGCTCTGAATAATCGCCCAAGTCATTCCAGTCCCAAGGTAGCGAAGTCTCAACTCTAGTGTAGGCGTTATAGCTATTGTCTTGCGATGACCAGCCAGAAGAGGTCCGACCGGAGGGACTGGTGAGCGTCGTCGACGTCCAATATGTGTGTCCGTAAGAGTTGGCCGAATCCGCGGTAACTCCACAACTGTATATCGTACCATCATCGTCAGCCCATGAGTCTGAATAGGCCGAAATCTGCTGCCCGAATGTTGGAACACTGAAAATAAAGATTAGAAAAATC
>QHXE01000815.1 GCA_003222835.1 Acidobacteriota bacterium
TGGAAAGATCTAATCAGAAATTCAGGAATGCAGGAATGTGTCTACTGTAGGGCAGGCGCGTCGCCTGCCAAATGCTTCAGTGCATCATATCGATTTGCCTACTGCACGAATACTGGGTGAGTGCCGGTCGGCACAGTCTTGCGCTGCAACACAAGAATTCATTCCGTAGCGTTGACACGACGCACCAGCGCCGGAATTTCTGAAAGATTTCCGAGCACATAATCCGCCTCTTTCTCGTAGTCGCGCGCGTCGACAAAACGCCTGTCGGGAATGGCGGCGACGCGCATCCCCGCGGCGTTACCAGCAGCAATACCGGAAAGTGCGTCTTCAACCACGAGGCATTCGTTTACGGCGACACCAAGTTTGTCCGCCGCACGCAGGTAGATGTCGGGGTGCGGTTTGCCGCGTTCGATTTCGTCACCTGTTACGATGACATCGAAAAACGGCGTAAGCCCATGGCGATCCAAAAACGGGCGGGCTGACGCGCTCACTGAACTCGTGCCGACAGCAAGCTGCACCTTCAGCTGCCGTAGCTCTCCGAGCGTTGCCCTTGCCGAAGGAAACAGCCCAACGCGATTGGCGAAGAACTCTGTCGCGATCTCGCCACGGCGCCGCATTAATTCCTCAACAGACGCAGACAGGCCAAGCGCCTTTTTGTAAAACTCGACCGCGAGACGATAGCTCACTCCGAGCACCTCGCGATGGTATTCGCCGCGATAGATGACGCCGTATTCGCTGAGTAATTTCGCGTCTATCTCGTTCCACCACGGTTCGGAATCAGCGAGAACGCCGTCCAGATCGAAGATCACAGCGCGAAATGCTTGAGACATCAGCTGCCGCACCTGTTACTCATTCGATGCGTTCGAGCAACACTGCGCAAACTAACAGACGCGGGAAGTCTATTTCGAAGCGGCCGCTTCTTTTGCGCACCGCGTGAGAACCTGCCGCGCTGCGCCGAGGCGTGAGGACCAAAAAAGTATTTCGGCGAATACAACATCGTTTAGTTTCAGACTAAGATGAAGGAAGAGAACGAAAAGGAGGTGGACTGGTCAGAATATGAGTAAGCCAAACGAATTTCGATCGTCAGACGCAACGAAGCTCGGCGGCAGCTTCACCTTTCCGGGTACTGCAATGACTGTGCACCGCATGGGCTACGGCGCCATGCAGCTCGCTGGTCCCGGCGTGTTCGGACCACCGCGCGATCCCGACGCTGCTGTTTCGGTACTACGCGAAGCAATTGCCGCTGGTGTGAACCACATCGACACCAGCGATTTCTACGGACCGCACGTTACAAATGAATTCATTCGACGCGCGTTGCATCCGTACCCGAAAGGATTGGTGATTGTCACAAAGCTCGGCGCTCGTCGGGGAGCAGACAAATCATGGATTCCCGCGCTTTCCCGCCAGGAACTAATCGATGGTGCTCACGACAACTTGAGAAATCTCGACGTCGACGTTCTCGATGTTGTGAATCTGCGCGTTGGAGGACTGGAGGTACCATCCGAGGGATCGATTGCGGAACCTTTGGCCGCACTCGTCGAACTCAAGCGGCAGGGATTGATTCGACATATCGGTCTGAGCAATGTTTCGCCCACGCAGTTGGCAGAAGCGCAAACGCTGACAGAAATCGTGTGCGTGCAAAACTTCTACAACGTTGCGCACCGAACCGATGACGCATTTATCGACGATCTCGCGCGGCAACAAATTGCTTACGTGCCCTTCTTCCCACTCGGCGGTTTCAATCCGCTGCAATCAGCCGCGCTCGATGACGTTGCCGAGTCGTCAGGGGCAACACCGATGCAGGTAGCGCTCGCATGGTTGTTCCAGCGTTCGCCAAATATTCTGCTGATTCCGGGAACGTCGTCAGTGCAGCATCTGCGAGAGAATCTTCAGGCTGCAACATTGGCGTTGCCATTGGACTCACTCGCAAAACTGAACGCCATTGGCACGAAGTCAGAACAAAAAGCTAAGGAGGAAATTTAACAAGCGAGTTCGGGACTTTGCTCGCAATTCGTTAGGCTAAATCGAGCGAATGCTTCGAGCAGCGCTCTGCCTCGGTGCAACTCATCGGTTACGCGCACTGTGCCGATCGTCGCGATGCAAAAGGTCAGATGGCTCTCTTCACCGAAGACACACACTTCGTGGTCTACATGAATGCCAAAGATCCGACGCCGTCACAGGAATTGCACTCACGGGAGGCACTCGCGCCAGTGTTCGCAGAGTTAAACAAGTATGACGCCACTACGCACTTTGT
>QHXE01000394.1 GCA_003222835.1 Acidobacteriota bacterium
CTCGTTCACCATGACCGTTCCCGCGTCGATGCGCTCGGCGATTCGCTTTCCGCGCGAGAGGTTGCTGGTCCAGACGCTAGCCGCCAAACCGTAAACGCTGTCGTTTGCCAGGTGAACTGCGTCGTCGTCCGTCTTGAATGTCATGATGGGAAGCACCGGGCCGAAGGTTTCTTCTCGCATCACGTCCATCTCGTGGTTTACGTTCGTCAGCACCGTCGGTTTAAAGCCCGGGCTCGACGCTCCCGCTACTCGCTCTCCGCCAGTCAACGCAATCGCGCCTCTCGCGGTGGCTTCGTGTACGTGTCTCTCGACCGTTCTTAGTTGCTGTTCGCTGGTCATAGGCCCGATATCGACGGATTCCGCCGCCGAACCGGTCGCTACCGCTCCAGGGTCTGATACGAGGTTCGCTTGGCGCAAGCTCTTGGTTTCCGCAACGACTTCTTTGATGAACTGGTCGGCGATGCTTTCATGAACATAACAACGCTCGACCGAGGCACAGGCCTGGCCTGAATTTGCGAAAGCCCCCCAGACGGCGCCGCGGGCAGCATTCTTGACGTTGGCGTCATCCAGAACGATCATCGGATCCTTGCCGCCAAGTTCCAGGACGACCGGAGTCAAATATTTTGCCGCCGCTTCGGCCACGCGCTTGCCAATAGCGCCGCTGCCGGTGAACATGATCTTGTCGACACCCGAACCGACCAGCGCGGCGCCGGTCGAGCCATCTCCGGTAACAACTTGTAAGAGTCCATCTGGGAGACCGGCACGATCAAACACGTCTTTGATCTTCAAAGCTGTTAGCGGGGTCAGTTCGCTCGGTTTGAGCACGACTGCGTTTCCAGCCATCAGCGCCATTACGACCTCGTCGAGCGGCGTGGCCCAGGGAAAGTTCCATGGGGAGATGATGCCAACGACTCCCAGCGGTTTGTAAATTTCGTAAGACGAGCGGCCCATCGACCAGTATTGGCCGACGCTGACTCGACGCGCCCGCAGTAAGCTCGTCGTCCTGCGCGCAAAGTACTGCATCAAATCAAGAGTAGTCGTCAGCTCCATCGCTATTGCTTCTGATACTGGTTTTCCGGTCTCTCGCGAGATAAGCAAAGCGATCTCTTCCAACTCTTTCAGGATGATCTTTCGCGCTTTCATTACCATGTTCCCGCGCTCGCGATATGAATGACTGGCCCAATCGGTCTGTGCCTCACGGGCGCGCCCTACTGCGCGGGCGACATCTTCCGGCATCACGAGTGGCGCGCGACCAAGCTCTTTGCCAGTTGCAGGATCGAGAGAAATGAGTTCGGCTCCGGTGGACTTAGCTGGGATGCTTTGGGCCATCGCCGGTGATTATCTCCCAGAAAGCGGAGCAATGAAAGAAGAATCCACTGCGTAACTTTACGGCGACCTTTGCGTTAAATGCTCTGCAGTAGATTTCAACGCAAAGGGCGCAAAGAATTCCGCAAGGGTACGCAAGGGAATACCCGCCGTTTCCGTCACGGATTGAGTCTCAGCTACAATACGACTCCCAATTGGCAACTATCGAGGAGAGACGATGATCAAACCGCAGCTTCTTGAATTCATGCGCCGCATGGATCCTAATTCTGTCGCCATCATTCCCGCCGCGCGAGAATCCGTGCGCTCGCACGACACGCATTATCGCTATCGACAAAACTCGGACTTCTTTTATCTGACGGGCTTTGAAGAGCCTGACGCGATCGCCGTCATCGCTCCATCAAAAGAAAAGAAGTTCACGCTGTTCGTTCGTCCGCGCGATCGCGAACGCGAAATTTGGGAAGGCTATCGCGCCGGGGTCGACGGCGCAGTAAGCGACTACAACGCCGACGAAGCGTTTCCGCTGTCGGAGTTCGATGAAAAGCTCGCCGAGATTTTGGATGGCCCTTCGGCTCTCTACTACGCGTTCGGTCACACCACGCCCGAAATGGATCAAAAAATCATTCGCCAGCTCACGTTGATGCGGGAAACGAATCGGAAGCCGCTCGAGCCGCCCCAGACGATAGTCGATCCCAGCTCGATCGTTCACGAGATGCGCGTTTTCAAAAACAATGAAGAGATTGAAATCATGCAGCGCGCCGCCGACATCGCTGCCGAAGCACACGTCGCAGCAATGAAAGCCGTCCGGCCGGGCCTGAAGGAATACGAAGTTGAGGCGCTAATCGAATCGATCTTTCGCCGCCACGGCTCTGCTGGGCCGTCATACACTTCGATCATCGGCTCAGGCGCCAACGCCACCGTTCTACATTACATCAGCAACCAGGGCACGCTGCGCGACGGCGATCTGCTCTTGATCGATGCCGGCGCGGAGTATCAAGGCTACGCTTCCGACATCACGCGCACATTTCCGATCAACGGTAAATTCACACCGGCGCAGCGCGACATCTACGACTTAGTCTTGAAAACGCAGATGTCCTGCGTAGACATGGTTCGTCCGGGTGTGCGACTTGAAGATTTGAAGACTCACTCGATTGAAATCCTCACCGACGGCATGGTGAAGCTCGGCTTATTGAAGGGCGAGCCTGCGAAACTGATTGAAGAGAAGAAGTATATGCAGTTCTACATGCACAACCTCGGTCACTTCCTCGGAATCGATGTGCACGACGCCGGGAAATACTATTTCAAGGGCGAATCACGGCCAGCCGAACCCGGAATGGTGATGACGATCGAGCCAGGCCTCTACATATCGCCGGACACGAGTAATATCCCTGAAGAATTCAACCAGGATGTTCCCGAAAAATATCTCGGCATCGGCGTCAGGATCGAAGACGACGTGCTGGTCACCGAGAACGGCGCTCGCGTGCTGACACACAAAGTGCCGAAGGATCCAGGAGAGATCGAAGCGCTGATGGCGAATAACTAGCCGTCATGAAAGAAACCTTCACGGTTCTGAATCAAATGGTCGTGGGAACCGAATTTGATCGCCTGCGAGATTTCGTCGGCGGAGACAAACGAGCACTCGAACTCTATCAGTCATTTCGGGATCCTTAAAGTTTTCCTCGACGTGACCTGCAAGAATTCCCGTTTATGGCCGTCGGCCCTGTTTCACCGCCGGCGTTTTCCGGCAGGCCTTTGTTTTTTACAGCATTTACCGACCCACAACAGTTTCTTAGGGCAAACGATCTGCGATGAAAAAAACTTTCGCCGTCCTCAATCAGATGGTCGCGGACGGTGCTATCGAAAACTATGCGGTCGCCGGCGCGATTGGCGCGATATTCTACGTTGAGCCATTCTTAACACAGGACATTGATGTGTTAGTCGTAACGCCTGATGCTGAATATCGACTCGTGATCGAATTACCCGGATGGGAATATTTGAAGGCGCGCGGCTACAACGAGATTCGTAAAGAAGGTATAGTTGTTGAGGGCTGGCCGGTACAGTTCATGCCGGTTAGTAATCCGCTTGAAGAAGATGCCTATCGGACGGCTCAGACGTTGGATTACGAGGGCACGCCGGTCCGAGTTGTGCTTGCGGAATATCTGCTGGCGATCATGTTGAAAGTTGGCAGGCTAAAGGATTATGCCAGAATCGAAATGTTCGTAAAGCAGGATGCAGTTGATTACGAGCGATTCGAAGAAATCATTGCGCGACATGGGCTCCAGGAAAAGTGGTTGGAATACAAACGGAAGTTTCTGAAATGAAGACGTACCCAGACGTAAGCGAGCTTTATCGACGCAGAGAGGCAGCTCGCAAAACCGAAGCAAAACGGCCTATCGCCGAAAAACTGGCCGTGCTTGAGCAGCTGCGCGAAATTCAGGAGAAGCTTGCGCCGCTCCGCGAAGCCCACAAAGCTAAAGTGCGTGCTGCAAGAGCGATGAAGAAGATTGGTTAAGCGCGACTGAGGAACTCCAGAGATCTTTCGCTTTGTACCAGCCTGTGTTTTGTAGCCAACTTGAAGTAGAGGGTTAGCCCCTTTTGCATTACCTCATCCACAGTGAACACGATGTTTTTCGTCAAGTAGTTCCTGATTTCGTCCTCAGACAAGTCAATTTGGTTTGAGTAGCTGGACGCGATCTGTTGGATGTTCGCCAGGCCTTCATCTCGCGCGACAGCGAAATCGATCGCACGAATCTTTCCCACGCGATCCTTTCGCGCCATCCACATCGCGAAAACAAAACCAAGGCCGGTAAATTCGTGCCACAGCGTCGCCAAATCAAAGACGCGAAATTGATCGCGCGGAATCTTCATCGCCGGATCGCCGATTATCAGAGCTGCGTCGCTGTGCTGAAGCATAGATTTGAGATCGGGGCGTGACGCTTGCCACTTCGGTTCAAATCGCAGGAACTCGCGAAAAATAATTTTGACCAGCGCGACTGAGGTGCGGGATGAATCATCAAGGGCGACGCGTTTGACCTTCTTCAGGTTGTTGAGTTTGGTTACCAGAACCACGCTGCGTACGGCGGAACGCGATCCGACGCAAACGTCCGGGGCGATCAGAATGTCCGGGGTTCGCTGATATTCGATGACCGGAACGAGCGCCGCATCAACTTCGCCGCTGGCGAGCATTTCTGCGCAGCGAGCCGGCGCCTTATCGGTAAATAGTTCGACCGAGTCGCGCTGAGAGCCGTGAATGAAGCTCCAAATCAGCGGTGCCGTATTGAGATAGCTCGACGCAGCGATTCGCGGTAATCGATTGCCAGTATCCTTATTCATAATCCCATTCAGAGGCATTAGATATAAAAACCTGACTGAAGTTGATACTCTAACACCTCTTTGTCCGTAGTCGCTTTCCGTTTATAGTTGTCGTCGACCACGAACAAACAGAAAATGAAGATTTACGATGTCACAGTTCCAATTCGCTCCGGCATGCCCGTTTACGAAGGCGATCCCGGCGTGGAGATCAAGGCTTGGTCGGCGCTGGCGAAGGGCGATTCCGCAAACGTTTCGTTTCTGCATTTCGGCGCGCACACGGGAACGCACGTGGATGCGCCGGCGCATTTCATCGAAGGCGCGCGAAAGATCGACGCGCTCTCGTTTGAAACTTTGATTGGCCTGGCGCGAGTGATACGCGTGCCGGATGAAATGACGGAGATCGATCCGGGCTTTCTTGCCGGCTGCGATCTCGAGAAAACGGAACGCGTTTTGTTTCACACCCGGAATTCCAGTTTCTGGAACGAAGGATTTCGCAAGGACTTCACGCACCTCTTGCCCGCAGCCGCTGAGAAACTGATCGAAATGGGAGTGAAGCTCGTGGGGACAGATTATCTCTCGATTGAGAAGTTTCACTCCGGGGATCATCGCACTCATCTAGCTTTGCTCTCGAACAATGTAGTGATTGTCGAAGGATTGAACCTCAGCGAGGTCCCGTCGGGTGACTACGAGTTGATCTGTTTGCCGCTCAAGATTGCCCAAGGCGCTGGTGATGGCGCGCCGGCGCGGGTTGTGTTGCGAAGCAAATAGGATTTATGTGACCTATAGTTCGTATTGGTCTTATGAAGGAAGAGCGCAAGCCCGATCGGCAATACCGCGAACGCGTCTATAGAATCGTGCGCCGTATTCCGCGTGGCCGTGTGATGACCTACGGACAGATCGCGTACATGTTAGGCGAAGGTTACACTCCGCGCACAGTTGGCTTTGTGATGCACGGCGCTGATGAAGGAAACACGCCGTGGCATCGCGTGATCAATTCGCAGGGCCGCTGCTCAACGGCACGCGTGGTATTACCTTCAGATAAACAACAGCGAATGCTGGAAGCTGAAGGCGTCAGCTTCGATGGTAGTGCGCGCTGCGAATTAGAAATTTATTTGTGGCACCCGAAGGAGAGATCGACCAAACGCGCTGAAACTGTAAAGGGGCGCGAGGCTTTGTATCGACATTAGTCTTTTTGGAGTTCTGCCTTTTAGGCAGTTGCCCGCGCGGAGACTCATCAGTCGACCAAAGGTCGAACGCCAAACCAAACGAAAACCAAGGACCAAACCATGAACATCGATCCCGTTCCCCAACGCGCTCCATACCAGGTAAGTCCGCCGCGCTATTCGGTGTCTCATCAAATGGTGACGACGGCGTTTGAACTGCCGAATTTTAGGGTCACGCAAAATCTCGGCATCGTGCGCGGAATCGTGGTGCGCTCGCGCAATGTCTTTGCGACGCTGGGCGCGACACTCCAGCAAGTGGTTGGCGGCAATATTACAATCTGGACGAAGATGTGTGAAGAAACCCGCCGTGACGCATTTGAGATCATGATTCAACACGCATCTGAGATCGGCGCCAACGCGATCATAGGCGTGCGCTACGACACCACTGAGATTTCAACCGGCGTTACTGAAGTGCTGGCTTACGGAACGGCGGTGATTGTCGAACCGACCGACTCGGGTTACCGCGCATGAGCGAAGACGATTTGGATCCGGCGCGGATCGAGCGCGCTCGCGACGCATTTAATTCGGTTCCCTACGCCAGATTTCTGGGCCTAGAGCTTGGCGAAATCGAGCCTGGCGAAGTGAGCATCCATCTGAATGTGCGCGACGAATTGAAACAGAACCAGGGTGTCGTGCATGGCGGAGCCGTCGCCTCTTTGATCGACACTGCGGCGGCATTTGCCGTGTTGACAAGGATCAATCTCAATGAACGCGTCACTACAACCGATCTCACTATCCATTATCTAAGACCGATTAATGGCGGCCGCCTTACCGCGACGGCGCGCATCGTGCGCTCGGGCCGACGATTGTTTGTGCTCTCAGTCGAAGTTACCAACGCCGGAGTCCTGGTCGCCACCGCGGTTACGAGCTACCTGAAAATGGCATAAATGGCCAAACAATCCAAGGCAAGTTGAGATTTTTCTAGACAAGCTGCGTGGTAAAATGCCAATATGGTTTTGGCTTGTTCCTCAGACGAGCCACAACTGTTCCGCCCGCCCCAAACCATTCAAAGATGTCTTCGCTCTATAACGCACTTGTGGCTCAGCACGCTCGTCAGCTTCGGCCGGTGCGCTGCGCGTATTCGACGATCACACAGTTGCACCGTTACTTCGAAGATGTAGTACTGGAAAATAATCTCAACGCCCTGATGATCGAAGGGCTGCCACTTTCGGCCCGGCGCAACATGCGCGAAAAAGCGCGAGTGCGCCAACTGGCCCAACCCGGACGCCGAGCGTTCTTTTTCGTTCGCCAGGGCGACGCGCTCAACGAGTTGGTTGGCCATGAAGGTGGTGGAGCTCCTTTGATTCTGCGCCAGGCAGAAGACAACCGCGCGAACGAGCATTTCCTGGTAATCGCGGATGCGCGCTTTTCCGCACTCCTGGCCACTGTGCATGAAACCACCAGCGACGCCTGTGGAGGCGATGAAGTTATCTGGACCTTCGAGCCGGACGTGGTTTACTCAGCGCTGGAGTATCTAATGGCCCGGGTTAGTGCAGAGCATCCGTATCAGGCAACAGCGTTTGGTTCGGCCGTGCGCACGTCGATGCCCAAGGCCACGTCGTTGCAGCTCACTTTAAGTGTCACGACCAAACTCGCACATCTGCTACAGGAACAAGCCGGGCGCGAAATCGCCGTGAATCGAATCGCCACCGCGATCCGCGAGTCACTGGAATTGGGAATCATCCTGCAAAAGACAGTTGACGAGGTGGGCGTGGCACTCAAGGTCCTGAGTTGCGCTTTGCGAGTAGAAGGCGAGACAAAAGAGCACGCTTTGACCTATGTTTATTTTGACGAGGGATCAGAGTCGGAGGGGTTGCATCGAGAGTCGATCACAGAAACTCTCGATCTTCATTTCCAGCGTCTCATGGATCATCCGGAAGTAATCGTGCAGGATGGCAGCGATGAATCAGGCTCGAGCGCCGAAAGACTTCCGACTGCAGTCGTGCCACTCATTCTGCATGAGCGTTCGATCGGCGCCTTGCAGGTAACTGTCGCAGACCCGGCCCGCGTCTGGAACGAAAACGAGATTTTGTTGCTGCGCACAGTTGCCGATCAAGTGGCGGTAGCTGTGAATCACGCGGAATTATTTGCGAAGATTCAACAACAGGCGCTAACCGATGCGCTGACTGGCTGCTACAACCGTCGCTCCTTCGAGATGCAGCTTGATAAGGATCTGCAAATGGCCCGCCAATTGAACGATTCTGTCGGCCATGATGCCGGCGATGACGCGCTACGTCGATTGGCAGTTTGTTTCCGCCAGGAACTGCGCGGCGTCGATTCCGCGGCGCGGTTTGGCGGCGACGAGTTTGCACTGATTTTGCCACAGGCGTATGCGGAAGGCGCGCTTCTTGTCGCCGAACGCCTGCGCGCCCGGATCGAACAGATCGAGATTCCGGGTTTCGGCAATGTGACCGCGTCGATCGGCATTGCCACTTTTCCGTCGCAGGCACCCGCTCGCGCCGAACTGGTCTCTGCCGCCGACGCTGCGCTTTACAACGCGAAACGCACCGGGCGAAACCGAGTTTGCGTTTTCGAAACAGCGTCAGACGCCCGGGAATTGATTCGTCCACACAGTGACCCACAAGCCGAAACAGTTGAGCACACGATGTGACGCGCTCCTGGCGTGAGGTTGAATAGCCTCAATACGGGGTTCGCGAACTGTTTCTGAGTTTTTCTGGATATCACTGATCTACTCTGATTTCTCGGCGCGACTTGCACCCTCACTCACGGTAGGTTTTCTGCCAGTTCAGAATTTCAAAATAATCCTGCTAAACTCGAAGCTGAACTGTTTCGACCTTTGCGTGCTTGGAAGGTCGGAAGTCATATGTCTTCGGGTTCATGAATGATCTGCGCCAATTTCTGCGGTACTTTCGGCCTTACCGCGCTTCGCTGATTGTCGGAATCGTCTGCATCATCGCGGGTGTTGTCTTCAACGTGAGCATTCCGTTGATTGTCGGCGGCGCCATCGATGCCAAATGGACTGAGGTTACCTGGACCAAACTGACCATCGCCGCCGCGAAAGTGCTGGGTGCGAGCGCGCTCAGTGGGCTTTTTCTTTTTCTGCAACGTCGTATCCTCATCGGCATGTCGCGCCATGTCGAATACGATCTGAGAAACGACTTCTACGCGCGTCTGGTCGATCAACCGCTCTCGTTTTTCCACGAGCATCGCACCGGTGATCTGATGGCACGGGCGACGAACGATCTCGGCGCCGTGCGCCAGCTTGCCGGGCCGATGATCATGTACAGCCTGCAGACGGTGTTCGTAGTAATCATCATTCTGCCGATCCTGTTTGTGATCGACTGGAAGCTCACGCTGTTGCTTTTTGTCACGATGCCGCTGGTTTCACTTACCGTAAAATTTTTCGGCCAGCAAGTGCACACGCGCTTCGAAAACATTCAGGATTTCTTTGCGCAGATTACCGCGCGGGCTCAGGAGAATTTCACCGGCGTACGCGTAGTGCGCGCTTACGCCCAGGAGAATGCAGAGATCGCGGCGTTTAATCGCCTTAACTGGGAATATGCGCAAAAGAATCTCAGCCTGGTGCGTATCGACGCGCTGATGCGGCCGCTGATGACATTTTTGATCGGGTTCGGATTCGTGCTGATCGTTTGGGTCGGCGTGCCGGCGGCGGTGCGCGGTGAAATCACCGTGGGCCAATTCTTCGAATTTAACATGTACTTGCTGCGGTTGATTTGGCCGCTAATCGCGATCGGTTACGTCGTAAATCTTTATCAGCGCGGCACGGCGAGCTGGAAACGAATGCAGGCGATTGCGACGATCGAACCATCGATTGCCGATGCGCCGAACGTGACCGAGCAGCCGCCGATCGCCGGCCGAATCGAGTTTCGCGATCTCACGTTCAGCTACCACTCACTTTCGGAACCGGTTTTGAAAGACATTAACCTGACAATCCAGGCCGGACAAACGGTAGCGTTTGTGGGCCGCACCGGCAGTGGTAAGTCTACGCTCGCCAATTTGGTGCCACGCATCATCGAGGCGCCGCCTGACAGTGTCTTGATCGACGGCGTCCCGGTGCCGGATTACCCGCTGACCCAATTGCGCCAGGCGATCGGTTACGTGCCGCAGGAGACTTTCTTGTTCAGTAACACGCTGGCAAAGAACATCGCGTTTGGACTCGAGAACGGCGATCGCGTCAGGGTCGAGCGATCGGCGGAGATCGCCGGACTAAGCGATGATCTGCGCGATTTTCCTGACGGATTCGACACGCTGGTCGGCGAGCGCGGCATCACTCTCTCGGGCGGCCAGAAACAACGTACCGCGATCGCCCGGGCCATCGCGCGCGAGCCCAGGATTCTGATTCTCGACGATGCGCTCTCGTCGGTTGACACTTACACGGAGGAAAAGATTTTGAGCCAACTGCGCAGCGTGATGCGCCAGCGCACGAGCATCATCGTTTCACATCGCGTCTCAACCGTGCGCGATGCCGACTTCATTTGTGTGCTGGATGAAGGACGAATTATCGAGCAGGGCAGACACGATGAACTGCTGGCGCTCGGTGGAGAGTATGCGAAGCTTTACGAGCGGCAGTTGTTGGAAGAAGAGCTGGCGGCGACCTAAGTATTGAATTTCAAATCTCAAATTTCAAATTCCAGATGTCCACGGCAGTCAAACAATTTCACGAAGAAGAAGCGATCGGGAAGACTTATGACTTTCAGATTGCCCGGCGACTGCTGCGCTATCTGCGACCCTATGTGCGACTGTTGATTCCCGCGCTAATCCTAACGCTGCTGCTTAATCTGCTCGGTATCCTGCAACCGTTATTCACCAAGTACGCCATCGACTGGTACATCGTGCCGCGGGTGACGGAGGGCCTTACTCTGTTTGGGCTCTTCTATGTCGGCACCCAACTCCTCAGGTTCGTGTTTTCGTATTTTCAGGCCGTGCTGCTGAATTCCGTCGGCCAGTACGTCATGTTCGATTTGCGGCGTGAAATTTATGACAAGCTCCAGCATCAGGAGGTCGCCTATTACGACCGCAATCCCGTCGGCCGGATCATGTCGCGGCTCACCGTCGACGTAGACGCGCTAAACGAATTGTTCACTTCCGGAGTCACCGACTTGATCGGTGATTTGGTCATGATCGCAGGAATTATGGCGGTGATGTTTTATATGGACTGGCGGCTGACGCTGCTTTCGTTGCTGACCGTGCCAATGCTCTTCGCCGCGACCACATGGTTTCGCAAAGGCGCGCGCCGGGGTTACGATCTGGTGCGGGTGCGTATTGCGCGCATCTTCGCTTTCCTGCAGGAACATTTCTCCGGCGCGCAAACGGTCCAGCTTTTCAATGCCGAAGCGAGTTCCCTGCGTCGCTTTGCCAAAATTAACGACGAACACCGCGCAGCCAACATCGACACGATTTACTACTATGCAGTTTTCTTCCCGCTGGTTGATTTCATCGGCGCGGTCGGCATCGCCCTGATCATCTGGTATGGCGGCTGGCGCGTCTCGCAGCACTTGCGCAGCCTGGGTGACCTGGCTGCGTTCATACAATTCTCGGGTTTTTTGTTTCAGCCGATTCGCGATCTCTCGGACAAATACAACGTGTTGCAAGGCGCGGTCGTGGCTTCACATCGGATCTTTAAGGCCATCGATCTCCCGATTGCAATTACGACGCCTGCGAAACCGCTGAAGCAACGACGCGCGGAAGGCCGCATCGAATTTGAAAATGTCTGGTTCGCTTACAACGAAGATGAGTGGGTCTTGAAGGATGTTTCGTTCACCGTAACACCCGGACAATCGGTCGCGCTGGTCGGCCATACCGGCTCTGGCAAGACGACGATCACTAATCTCCTGATGCGTTTTTACGACGTGCAGAAGGGCCGCATTATGCTCGATGGCGTTGATGTGCGCGATTGGGATTTGCAGTCGCTGCGCCAGAACTTCGCCGTCGTTTTGCAGGACATCTTTCTTTTTACCGGCACGGTCGAGAGCAACATTCGCCTGGGCCGCGAAGATATCTCCGACGAGCGTGTGCGTTGGGCGGCCTCGGAAGTGCGCGCCGATCGTTTCATTGAGCGTCTGCCAGAGACGTATAAATCGGAAGTGCGCGAGCGAGGCGCCGGATTATCAGTCGGACAAAAACAATTGATCTCGTTTGCGCGCGCGCTGGCGTTCGATCCGGCACTTTTGATTCTAGACGAAGCAACCAGTTCGATTGACACTGAAACCGAGCAATTTATTCAGGAGGCCATCGGGCGCGTAATGCGCGACCGCACCTCAGTCATCGTAGCGCACCGGCTATCGACAATTCAGCGCGCCGACAACATCATAGTGATGCATCACGGCGAAATTCGCGAACAAGGATCGCATCAGGACTTGTTGACCTTGCGTGGTTTGTACTGGAAGCTTTACAAGTTGCAGTATTCAGATCCGACGTGGCTGGCTGAAGCGAAAGAAGAGGAAGAGCAACAGATCACTTACCGGCGGCGGGGTCCGAGCTTCTCGTTTGGCGAGGGGATGGGGTAATGGCCGAGGATACTATTATTGAAGCGCATCACACCAGGGTCGATCTGGGCGTTTGGGATTTGCAAAGCGCCTGGTGGGGTCACGCGCGTGCCCTGAAAATCGATCACTATTGGTCGGGCGACGTCGCGCCCGCCGCGCGCCAGGCTGAAGCAAGAATTCTGTGGTCAAAAAAAGCGCTACACGTTCGCTTCGTCTGCCATCAGGCTGAGCCGTTAGTCGTCGGCGAAAAGCCTCAGACTCTGAACAAGACGATGGGACTTTGGGATCGCGACGTGTGCGAGATTTTCATAGCGCCCGACCCCCACGTCGTTGAACGCTATCTGGAGTTTGAAGCGGCGCCGACCGGCGAGTGGCTCGACGTAGCTATACACTGGTCTCCACAGAAACGCGAATCAGATTGGGAATTTCACTCGCACATGAGCACCGCCGCAAGAGTGGAAAAGGATCGCGTCACGATCGCCATGCGCATTCCCTGGAATCATTGGATTCACGAGCCGCAAAAGGGCGAGCGCTGGCGCGTTAATCTGTTTCGCTGCGTCGGCAAAGATCCCAATCGCGGTTATCTCGCCTGGCAACCAACGCGCACGCCGCAACCGAATTTCCACGTGCCGGAGGTGTTTGGTTGGTTGCGCTTCAAGTAGAAGAAAAGTCGTGCATAACCTCTGTCTCGTTTTGGAAAAGGGGCCGGAGTTAGCGTTTTTAGCGCGAAGAGATCTTATTAGTTCTTGGCTCGATACTACGCTTCCCACTGGGACTCGATACTACGCTCCCACCGGGAGAGGCAAGATTACCCCGCTAGACCTTTACGGATGAAGATTGAATAGCGCGAGCGGTCTTCGTCACCAATCTGGACGATCTTCGCTCCAATCAAGTAACCACATCCGCACTCTGACACCTCTAATTGCTCGTATCGATGTGGAATTATCTGCATTGAGATTGGGCCTCCGGGTAGTTCCAGGGTCAGTTCGAGCTCGCGTCCCTCGGCTGCCAGGTGATGACCGTCCAGATGAACTTTCGGCAGAAGCAGCGCGAGGCCGTTCAAGCTCATGTCTCGCGTATACCCCTTCAATGCCTGCGCTCGAGGTTGAAGTTTATTGCCGTTCGACTTCCGGCACAGAGAGATCGTTAACGACAAGCGAGTCCGCAGCCGCAGCGATTGCCGCCGGTCCTTAAAATAAACTCGTACGCGGGAAACAACTGAACGGATTAATTCGGGCATGGCTGACCTCTTTCGAGCGGGAGCGGAAACACATTCGATTAAGGGGCAAAGGCAAGAAAGAACGCTCTCGCGTTCCAGTTGTCATTCTATTCCCTCAACGACGCTAAGAGCAATACTATTTTGGCGCCGCAAGCGGCTTGCCGCCGTTATCCGCACTTTTGATGTTCCCCGTCTGATCCATCCAGAACGAAAGCTTGCCGGTATGGCCGTAGCGGGCCGGCTCGGCAGACGAGACATAGCTCTTGCCTTGCTGTGCGACGGTAATCCGAAATTTATAGCCAATCGCTTTTGGGTCGCCCACGTCGTCCGACATCAAACCAGTCTTGATCAGTGCTGGCAGATCGCCGAATGCGCCATTGTGCTGCTGAGCGTAAACCGCCTCCACGGCAATCAGACGCTTCAGCAAGTCTTCGATATCTGACTGATGCTCGTCGATCAAAGCATCGAGAAAAAATCTGCGACCCTTCTTTTTGACTTCGGTCTGATCGGCTTCGCTGCCAATGATCCAAAGTCCTCCGGAATTAATCAGCGTTACCGGCTCGGAAGTAATTTGCGGCGTGCTTTCACTGACGGGAACCTTTACAAAGACCGTTGCCGTGTTGCCGCTGATCTGTTCGCCCATAATCTCGACTTGTTCGGGAATTCTTGCAGCTCTCTCCTCAAAATCCGCCCGCAAGTCTTCCATTTCTTCGGCCGTCAATCCTTCGACTGCCGGTTTGTAGATCGTCATCGCCCACGCCTCGCGAAAACGATGCTCGCGCATGGCCTTATAAAATTCGCGCACGACATCGGAAGGCGAGCGCTGCGTTTGGGTCTGCACGGCGGACGACGACGCCAGAAGAGCGGCTGAAAGCAGGGCGAGCGAAAAATAGTAAAGGGAACGCGCGAAGCTACGATGAAACATCAACTGAATACCTCGGCCTTTACGAAATGCGAGGCGCGCTCAATTATCAATTACCAGCGCGCCTCTCCGGAATTCATAGAACTCAGATTCGGAATCGACGAGAAAGGTTTAAGTTAACCTGGTCCCCTTACTTTCTCGCTCCTGAGTATAACTTCGCGTCCAACCAGGTAAAGTAGCAACATTAGAACGAGAAATGGAATCATGGAGAGTAGATCGCCATTCGCGCCGCCGAACAATGGATTATGATTCGTTGACCAGTGTTCGACCGCTTTGTTGAAGTTTGCCAGGCCCTGCTTGGGTACACCCTGCAGTATCGCAATCACGATCGCCGCCAAGGCACCGCCGGCAATGTAGCCGGAAGCCATCAAAACGCCCGGGCTCTTGTCGGTTTCAGCCACCAATTGATCTTCGGTGAGCTTCTTGCTCTTCAATTTCTTGCGCAGATACTTATCCACCAGCAAGCGAATCATGCCGCCAATAAAAATCGGACTCGACGACGACAACGGCAAATAAACCCCGACCGCAAACGCGAGTGAAGGAATGCCGCTCATCTCGAGCACGATGGCAATCATCACACCCAAGAGCACGAGACCCCATGGTAATTGACGATTCAAGATGCCTTTGATGATGTAAGACATCAGCGTGGCTTTGGGCGCGTCGTACTTGGTTACCTGTGAGCCGTCGGGCCGCGTCTTGTGAATACCATTGATTCCCGGGTCGGCGAGATAAACCGGCACGCCTTGATCGTTGACGAGATAACGACCTGCGGGCCCGCCCGCCGTGTCGGTCTTGTGATACGGCCGGTACAACCCGGAATCTGTGTTCGCCTGTGGCCCTTTCAGTTTTTCAGGCGAACCAGCTTGAGCAGGATCTATTTTAAGCGTTGCCGGAAAGTTCTCCTCGACTTTGTAGGCGACTTTGCCTGAACCATCGATCAGGTATTCGCCGGGATCCAATCCAGCGACCGCCGGCGCCGCGGCATCATTCTTCAGAACTCGATAATTACCCGGCGCCGAAGGCTTGATTTGATCGGTGAAGGCAGGCAGCGAACTCGCCTTGCTCGGTTCGACCATCATGCTTTTCGTGGCGGGTTCAAAACTCAACCGCGGTACGTAAACCGTCGCCGAATCATTCAACACCAGCAGGATCGGTCCCAGAATCAAAGCTGAAGCAAAGGCGCCCACCAGGATTGCGATCTGCTGAAACCTCGGAGTGGAGCCAACGAGAAATCCCGTCTTTAGATCCTGCGAAGTCGTTCCGCCGTTCGATGAAGCGATGCAGACAATGCCGCCGATCGAAAGCGCGGTGATGTAGTAGCTTGGTCCGGTCCAACCGATCACCAAAAATATCAGGCAGGTCAGCAACAGCGTAGCCACTGTCATTCCCGAAATCGGATTTGATGACGAACCGATCTCTCCGGTCAGCCGCGACGAAACGGTGACGAACAGAAAGCCAAACGCCACGATCAAAATCGCGCCAATCAGATTGAAGCGAAGATTCAACTGCGGAAACAACATGATCAGCGCGAGCAATGCGATGATGCCGCCGATGACGACCTTCATCGACATGTCCTGATCCGTGCGCGGCGCGCCGGCCGTCGCCGCCTGCCCACCGCGAAGATCCGCGAGTCCGCCTTTCAATCCATGCCAGATTGTCGGCAGTGATCGAAACAGGCTGATGATTCCCCCAGCCGCAACTGCGCCCGCGCCAATGTACAAGATGTAAGCGCCGCGAATTTGCGATGGACTCATCTCGCTGATGGGAATTGTTCCGGGGGGCAGAACTGTGGTCATTCCCGATCCGAAAAACTTAATCGCTGGAATCAAAACCAGATAGGCGAGTACACCGCCCGCGCACATGATCGAAGCGATGCGCGGACCGATGATGTAACCAACGCCCAGGAGCGCCGGAGAGATTTCGGCGGAGATCGAACCGGCCTTAAAGGGCGCGCCGAAAACTTTTTCCGGCGTGTCCTTCCAACCTTTGAAGCCGGTCATGAGAACCTGATAAAGAAAGCCCACACCCAGACCCGCGAAGATTGTCTTCGCGCCCATTTGCTCCGTCTCATCGGCGACCTCCCCAGCTCGATGTGCGGCGGCTCGCGATTCATCGGAAGCGCCGGCTTTCAAAACTTCCGCGCAAGCTGTGCCCTCGGGATATTTCAAATAGCCATGCTGCGCGACGATGAGCGCGCGACGCAGCGGAATCATCATCAGAATTCCCAGCAAACCACCGAGTAGCGCCACCAGCATCACCCGCGTGACTTCGAGGTCAAGACCGAGAATCATGATCGCGGGCATCGTTACACCCACGCCGAAAGCGATCGATTCGCCAGCCGAGCCGGCCGTTTGCACGATGTTGTTTTCGAGGATTGTGGCGTCGCGGACTCCCACCTTGGAAAGGAGGCGGAAGAGGGTGATCGAAATCACAGCTACCGGAATAGAAGCGCTGACGGTCAACCCAACTTTCAGAACCAGGTAAAGCGATGACGCGCCGAAGACCATGCCCAGCAGCGTTCCCATAATGAGCGGCAATCCCACGCGATCAGGAAATTCCTGCGCGGCTGCGGCATCGCTGGGGCTGATGGTTTCCGTGGACATCAGTTCTTAACCTCCGACGAGTGTCGTAAAAACTGGGGAGAATGCGGAAAGACGGGAGGTACTTTACACGCGGCAACTATCTCAGAGCAAGCGGATTAGAAAGTGCCCAGGCTCGGGCGCGCTGGGCGGACGATTCGTTTGCCCCAAAAAAATCTACTAAAGGACAAAACCAAAGCAAAAACCAATTAAGTCGATTGACACGAGCTTCGACCACGCATAGTATCTGTTCTGCGGTTTTCACGTAATCTTGGCGAGCAATTAGTTCAGTAAGGTGCCGCCTCATGCGAGCTAATCCTACATTCACTTACATCCTGTTAATAGTCGTACTGCTCACA
>QHXE01000772.1 GCA_003222835.1 Acidobacteriota bacterium
CTCTCGGCTCGTCGAGCTTCATCGTGTCATGTGTGAGCGCACCCGATTTCACTACCGCAAGAAATCTGTCCTTCTCAACGATTCTGCCGTCAGCGTTTACGATGATCCAATCCTCAGTGACAAATCGTTCAATGGCTTCGGCGTTGTTCGCCACAATCGCGTCTTGGAAATCTTTATCGAGTTGCAACAGCTGCTCAATCGATTCGTCATTCATGCTTCCGCTGGTGACCTTTCTGTTTCTAATGAGGATATCTCACCGCCCATAATCCAGGCGGTCATCAAACTTTCACTTGGACACTTCGTCGCCCTCAAATGGAAGCTTCGAGGTCTTCACGTTGATGAGCGGTCCCAACTCATAAACGTTGGTGTAACCGTAGGTCGCAAGATTGACGTATGTCGAGATGTTGAGCGATGCGGCAGGGGCTTTCGCTGGGAAAGCGCCCTCACTACCCAAAAAATTGTTGTTGCAGTAGATCAAGATCCGTAAAATCGGGGAGGCTCAGGTTCAGGGCTCCGCGCAAATGCCGCAGTTTGAACTTGGCGACGCTACGAGCGTCGAGAACCACCACGCCAGGCTGTGACAGCGCCTGCAAGAACTGATCTTCGGTGAGGCGCCGCGACTCCCGGACTGCCTTAACCTTCTCAGCGTTGTTCAGAAAGGCGGAGTAATCGATCAACCGGTTTGGAATTTGCGTCTCGGAATGTGCACTGAAACTGAGAAGGGAAACTGCGGTCGCGATTGCAAGATGTGTCTTCATATGATGCTTAGCCAATGGACAACCAGAAGCAGGCGAATGTTCGTACAGGATTACGATCGTTTCTTGGTCTAATGAACCACAAGTTAGGTCTTTCTCGGCTGTCTCATCATGCGCTTCGCCTGGGGGCTCGCGGTGCTCCTGTTCAGTTGCCTTCATTGATTTGTTAGACGGCACACGTAGCCTTCAGCGGAGGCGGATCAAACACTAACTTGTGCGACGCCTAATTGAGCGCTGAAAAGCTGGTCGGGTCCATGAAGTATCTGTCGATGTGATCGATAAGCGGTCCGTTCTTCTCCGACTCGGCTTTCACCTTCCGCCATTCCGGATCGGCTTGGAAGGCGGCCCAATTCTGCTCCGCCTTCTGGCGGCTGGGATGCTCCAGGATGTAGACGAACAGGTTCTGTAAGGCCGGCGCATCCTCGGGAGACCAATAGCCGATGCTTTTCATGTTATGCCGTTTGAAGAGTGCGTCGGTGTGATCGCGAAAGCGATCTCTCAGCGCATCGATTTTGCCAGCGTTTACGTGATACATGCGCAGTTCGTAAACGTGGTGTGCAGATTCCGAATTCGATCCGCGGAGAGTTGTCAATCCGAGCACGACGGCCGCGCCACAAAGAAAAGAGAAAAATGTTTTCATATTGCCAGGATACGCCCGCGAGGCATCGGCGGCGAGGCGCATACGCTGCAAATTTCGTTCGATCCGCCGGTTGGGACTTAAAGAAAATTTATTAGTGCGTCGCTGGTCTCTTTTGGTTTCTCTTCCAGAATCCAATGACCGGTGTTCGGCAACACAATCACCGTGACGTTGTCCGCAACCAGCTTCATTTGTGCGCCGAGCTCGTTGCCTAACGATTTCTCGCCGCCGATCGACAATACCGGCATCCTCAATTTTGTTTGAGAAAGTTGAGCGAAATCCTTCGCCAGTTGCGGCCACGACGCGAAATATGTCCAGGCCGCGCGCATTCGGCCCGGCTTGGAATACGCCTCCGTGTAGGCTTTGCGGTCGGCTTCCGGAAGCGACCGCGTCTTATCGGCGGCCAACACGTTCCAGAAATACTCGAAGTAAGTCCGCTCGCGTCCTTGAACTAATTTCTCCGGATATTCGCCGTTGAACCGAAAATGCCAGATGTTAGGCGCGTTGTAGATCGGCTCCCAGCCTGCCACGCCGGGAAGAAACGCGTCCATCACGGCGAGCTTCTCGGTCTCGTTAGGAAATTGCGCGGCGTAAGCGTACGCGACCATCAATCCGATGTCGTGACCAACGACACGCGCCTTTTCGATCTTCAGCGAGCGAACGAGATCATGGATTTGTTTCGCGGCAGTGATCATGTCGATCTTATTGTCTGCGGGAATCGATGAGTCGCCGATGCCCGGCAAATCCGGCGCGATAACGGTGAACTTTTCCGCGAGCGTGGGCATGATCGGCCGCCACATCCGCGATGCTTCGGCGAATCCGTGCAAGAGAATTACTATCTCCGGCCCTTTGCCGGCCGTGAGATAATGCAATTGCACAATGTCGATCTTCGCGTCGCGCGACTGGATCGCATCGGCCGCTTTAACCGAGCTGAAACAAAAAATAATTGCGCTGAGAATTAATGAGAGCTTTCGCATAGAGCTAACTATTTGCGCCGTTTCCCGAGTAGCCGAGCCTTTTCTGCAAGCGATGTTGATGAACCTGCCGCCGATCATTCAGAAATATGTCGATGCGAGCAACGCGCACGATGTGAAATCAATCCTAGAATGCTTCGCTAACGACGCCGTGGTGCGCGACGAGAACGCGACTCATCGCGGCAAGGTCGACATCGGGCATTGGATCACGACAACAATCGAGAAATACAAATTCCAATTCAAACCGCTCAGCTCACAAGAACGCGGTAACGAAACTGTCGTTAGCGTCGAAGTATCTGGAACATTCCCCGGAAGCCCGATCGCGCTTGATTACCACCTCACCATCGCGAACGACAAAATCGCGTCTCTGACC
>QHXE01000773.1 GCA_003222835.1 Acidobacteriota bacterium
TCGGTTCTTCAACGGCGCGGGTTTCGGGGGATTGTGGATGGCCTTCATCGGTTGGTTTCTTTTAGACGCGGCACGTTCGAGCTATGTGCAGCAGGAGATGGTGCAGCTTCTACGCGGAGTGCGCGTCGGCGACGTGATGACGAAGGAGTGCCCGACGGTTAAAGTCAATCTGAATTTGCAGACTTTCGTCGATGATTACTTGCTGCGGTCGGGGCAACGCTGTTTCCTGGTCGAAGAGGACGGCAACAACGTCGGTCTCGTGACGGCACATCAGGTTAAGGATGTCGATCGCGACAAGTGGCCACACATGACCGTCGGCGAAGCAATGCTTCCGTTATCGAAACTGCACGCCGTTAAGCCGGGCACTTCGGTGAGCGACGCGCTGGAGATGATGAGCCGCGAAGATGTAAATCAGCTACCGGTTATTAGCAACAACCATCTCGCCGGCATTGTCTCGCGCGGACATATCCTGCGTTTGTTGCAAACACGGGCGGAGTTACAGTCGTGATGGCATTACCACTCTTCAAAACAGAACAGCTCAAGCGATACAAGGACATCATCGCTCTGCTGATCAAATACGGCCGATCCGATTTGGTCAGGGAAGCGGGGCTCAGCACGCCGGCAATCAGAAGGGAAAGCCTCGCCCTCATCGGCAAGGAGCCCCAGCCCGAAGAACTCGCTTCCGATCTGGAGAACCTGGGGACGACATTCATTAAGTTGGGCCAGCTCCTATCGACGCGCGGCGATCTTTTGCCCGAGCCTTACCTCGATGCGCTGGCCCGCTTGCAGGACAAAGTCGAACCTTTTTCGTTTGAAGAGGTTGACGCAATTGTCTCTTCGGAACTCGGCATTCGTATATCGAAGGCGTTCGCGGAATTCGATCCTGAGCCGCTCGCGGCGGCTTCGCTGGCTCAGGTGCATCGTGCCCGGATGCGCGATGGCCGTGCTGTCGTGGTGAAAGTGCAACGACCCGGAGTGCGCGAACAGATCGTGAACGATCTCGAAGCCCTGGAAGAAGTCGCGAGTTTCATCGATGCGCACACTGAGATCGGCAAGCGTTATGAATTCGTGAACATGCTCGAAGACTTGCGCCGCAGCCTGTTGCGTGAGATCGATTTTCAGCGCGAGGGAAACAACCTAATCAGGCTCGGCGATAGCCTAAGCAGTTTTAGGCTAATTGTGATTCCTGAGCCAATCGATGATTTTACGACCTCGCGCGTGCTGACA
>QHXE01000774.1 GCA_003222835.1 Acidobacteriota bacterium
ACATTGATGAATCTGGATCGAGTGGTGTACATCCTCGCTCCCAACTTTGACCCGAACGCCATCATCAGAGAAGAGGCTAGCAATCTTATCCTCCGCAGCTTAATGACCAGTGTCGAGCCTGGCAGGATCATGACTGGCGTGTTGGAGGTCAAAGAGTTTGTGGAGAAGTTTCCGGCCCGCATCAACAAGATCCTCGATGCGATCGGCAATAACGAGTTGAAGATCGGCGTGGATGCGATCGATGAACGCGTTGTCCTTGATGGATTGCAAAAAGTTGCCAACCGAATCACGATCGGATTGGTACTGGCTGCTCTGATCGTCGGCGCTGCTTTGCTGATGCGCGTCGAGACTTCATTTCGGCTGTTCGGTTACCCCGGTCTACCCATGATCTTTTTCCTGCTGGCGGCGATCGGTGCGCTAATCCTAATTATCAACATTCTTTTGTACGACAAGAAGCCGAGGAAAAAGAAAGAGGGCGATTGATTGCTTCGAACGGCGCGCGTACAGGCATAGCGTACGAAAACTTCGAAACAGCGGAACCCAAGTCTAACGAAGGTGAGTAGTATTATCCGGTCGCTACCGCTCCTGGTTCTGACATCTTGACTTGCCTCTAACCGCGCCTTGGCACTACATTCAAGCTAGTTCGCCTTCATTTCTGGGATGCCAAAGTCAAAGGTCACCAAGTCGAGCGCACCTGACGTCTTGATCATTACTGGTTTGAGCGGATCTGGAATGACGTCGGCCACTAACGCGTTTGAAGACCTCGGCTACTTTTGCGTGGACAACATCATGCCCTTGACGCTGTTGCCGACGTTTTCGCGCCTGGTCAAAGCGCAGGAGGACGAGCACGGCCGCATCGAGCGAGCCGCATTGGTGATCAGCTTTCGCGAAGGGCGCTTTCTCTCGGACTTTGCGAAGCAGTTACGCGTGTTGCGCGAGCGTGGACTGGTCGTGTCAGTGATTTTCTTCGAGGCTTCAGATGAGATTCTCGCCCGGCGTTTTAGCGAGACGCGGCGGCCGCATCCCGCTGAGCGCGGCAAAGGTTTGTTCGATGCGATTCGCGCCGAACGCGAGGCGATGAAGCGAGTGCGCGCGCTGGCCGACGAGGTTGTGGACACTTCGGATCATACGGTGCATTCGCTGCGCAAAGTCCTGCTCGAAAGACACAGCCCCAGAGGAGAAGCTGCGCCGCTGCGGGTTCAGGTACTGAGCTTCGGCCACAAATTCGGGACGCCGCGCGACATGGAGTTGTTGTTTGACGTGCGGCATCTTCCTAATCCATTCTTCGTCAATGGACTACGCGAACTCCCGGGCAGCGATCGCCGCGTGGTCAGATACTTAAAGGATCAACCCGAGGTCGAAGAAACTTTGCACCGATTCGACGATCTTCTTCAATATCTTTTGCCGCAATATCAGCGCGAAGGTAAGTCGTATCTCACGGTCGGAATTGGCTGCACGGGCGGGCGTCATCGATCGGTGATGATCGCTGGTGAACTGGCCGCGCGTCTGCGTCGCGCAGGTTTCGATGCGCACGCCGTGCATCGCGATCTGCGCAAAAGCACAACGGCGCGAAAATGATTCTTCGGAAAGGTCTGTGCATGAAAGTAATCGATGCCAACCCTTCAAGTCCCGAACTAACCCGGCGCATTGGCGGCGTGATTGTGACGCATGGCCATCTCGCGACCGAGTTCATCGCCGCGGCCGAGATGATCATCGGACCGATACCACACGTGACACCGGTTTCAATTGACTGGCACGACGACGCGGACGTTGCGCGGCAGGAATTGGAGCGCGCAATCGCACGCGTGTCACAGGGTCGCGGAGTATTGCTGCTCACTGATATGTTTGGCGGCGCGCCGACGGACATCGCGTCGATGTTTCTGGGCGAGAGCGGCATTGAAGTTGTTACCGGAGTTAACCTGCCGATGATACTCAAACTTAGTGAGCAAGTTCCCGAAGAGTCGCTGGCCGAAATCGCCAAACGCGTTCGTGACTCTGGCAAGGAAGGTATTCATCTCGCCGGTGAGTTGCTCGCCCCACCAACAAAGACGGAGTAAACGGTTTTCCCAGGGCTCGTGGAGAGATTCCGCGCAGTCGGAGAAGGTCTGGATCTCGCCAAATAACCCCAAAACACACTGGTTTTTCCTGAAACTGGCCACCTTTCGTTGTTTATGACAATCACCCGGCCCGTAATTCAAGCGGGCAACACGTTTGCGATTCGCTAGCCTGTGCCGGGTAAACGAATCGAGATTCGTCATGGAGAGTTGAGTGTCGCAATGAAAAGAATCCCGTTTATAATTGTCCTCCTGTTGATGGTCCCCCATCTCGTTGCTGCGCAGGGCCAGATCCGAGAACGAAGATCCGCAGATAGGGAATCGTCGTCAACCGGGGACCCCACATCTATTCGAAATCGCACCGTAAACGCACCAAGATCCAATCACGTCGAA
The DNA here is from genome assembly GCA_003222835.1 of Acidobacteriota bacterium. The sequence goes on from QHXE01000774.1 coordinate 2,448, forward strand.
GGCGACAGAACATCGGCAGAGTCGGAGACCAAGCCAGGTCCGGTCTCCGATAGTCCGCCCCAATCGAGTAATCAAGAGAGGCCGAGGTGGGGAAACGCGTCGGTCGAAATTCGGCCGTCCAC
>QHXE01000594.1 GCA_003222835.1 Acidobacteriota bacterium
AAGCCGATGCTCGAGTCCTTTTTTCCAATATCACGTTTCAAGCGCAGGATCGCAATGTAAGCATTCTTTCCAACAAAGCGCGCGTTCACCGGATCGGTCTTCTCCTCGGCGGCGAAGTTTCCTGGAGCGTTGTCACTGGCAACCAGAAATCCGAACGTGTTGCGTCCGCGCTTACCCGTTAATTTCGCGGCCGCATCGGGATCGACAATCGCTCGCGTGTGCACCGCCTGGAGGGGCGTCTTAAAAATGTCGATGCCTTCAAGAAAAAACGGACGCTTTTCTTCAAAGAAAATCGGAAAGCGCTGATTGGCGGTAACGACGGTTTGGTCCGCTTCCACCTGCGCGAAGTCCGGATTCAAGGTGAAATCGAGCGTAACCGTGGGAGTTAATCCGAACTTCACCGAGACGCCGGGATCGAATTTCAAGTGTTCGTTGACGAAGCGACCCGGATCCAATCCGGTCGCGCCGGCAGGCAACGCGGCGATACGCTTGCCGGTTTCGGAAACCGTAAGACTCGGAATAACTTCCAGCGTACGCTCAGTCGAGATTCCCTCCAAACCCGTCAGATGTCCTTGCTGACTCAGCAGTGAAGATACATCACGCGAATTTGGCATCCAGGAATCAATCTCATCGTTGAAGCGATCGATGTTGCGCCAGATGTGAATGCCCCAGAGCTTTCCCTTGCCGGCCTCGTAACGGAGCGACTTGAAAGGAATCGCAACTTCGAGCGTCCAGCCATCTTCAGTAAGCATTCCTTTGGATTCCATCACGATATCGACGCTGAAGTCCGTGCCGGAGCCTTCGGTCATAATCCCATCGGCTTGAATCCCGAGTGGGTTCCAGCCGAGCACGTACGCACGGCGCTGATCGTTGAAAGTATCGAGAAAGATGCGCACGTTGTCTTCGCCAAATACTTCGTCGCGCTTGGCTACGGTAGCGCGCACCTTGCTTGGTTCGTCGTAACAATGAAAGGCCAAATAAAGCGTCCTTGAGTCGTAGCCAATCATTGCTTCAGTAGGTTTTGACGGCGCGATGTTGTCGCCCGGACTTGTTTGCAGGAAGTCTTTGAAAACGAATGCCTGCTTCCACACTTCGTCGTCAAGCTTCCCGTCGATCACCGGCGGCTTGTCGAACCGCGGGACGCGAATGGGCTGCGCCTTCTCAGGAGGAATCGCGATCGCGTGTTTGATTCCATTTGCCGGTTTCGCGGTGGACTTTGACTTGGTCGAAGGTGAGGAAGCCGGTGTCGGGCCATTGTTCGACTGCGCAATTGTCAGGGCAGGAAAAAGGCACATTGCGCACCCGAGCATGATCAGTTGCTTTAAGGTCATCGAGGTGACTTGAACGTCAGCCAGACTTCAGTCCAGGGTTTTTCGTTTATACGCGTTTGCGCGTCAGAGTGCGAGCCACGAGCCTAGATCAGTTAGACGCTGCTGCCGCGCCGGCGCTTCCATTCTTACGCTCCGGGAGCGCAATAGGTTCTGATTTAGACTGGGCTCACGGAAGCGGTAGCGGCCGGCCCTGGGTACGCAGTCGTCCCGACTGCTTAGCTTCACGGACGCATGCACAAGCAGTCGGGACGACTGCGCACCCGGGGCGGGTTCGCTACCGACTCGCGTTCTGTAACGTGATCTAAAAGCTTTTCCTAAAGAGGTAGGACATCTTGATGAAGAAGGTGCGTCCGTTGCGGCGGAAGCCGGGCTCGAGCTGCCCCGTGAAGGGGCTGAACCCGTTGCGATTGATATCGTCGTTGTAGCCAACATAGAAGGCAGTTCCCGGCTGGGGCGTCCAACCAAAGAGAAACTGGCCTTTATAATTTGAACTGAGCGAATCGAAGTCGATGCGGGCCCGCGCAAAAACGAAGCGGGTAAATTGATAGGTGGCGCGCAGCGAGATGATATTCTCGTCGAAGGCGAGCAGGTGCGTATCGTTTCTGCGCAAGTTTTGCTTCGTAAAGTTAAGCGTGAGATTCAATGCGGACATCGGCGTGTAGTTCACGTTGCCATTCAGGTTGAAGGATTTCCCGGGACCAGGATCCAATGGAGCGCTGCAAACCGGCGGAGGCGTCATTCCGTTACACTTACCCGCAGCCTGAGCTTCGCGCGCGGCGACTGCGGGGACGCTCACGCGCGGGTAGCGCGAACCGGCGCCGAAATCGAAGTCCAGACTGCCATAAGCTTGATTAGCGAAGACGTTGAAATTGATCTTCTTGTTCACCGTCGAACTGGCGAATACATACACTCCACCATTCGACGCCGAGCGTTCGTTATCGTTTCCCCAGAAGGTGCAGGTATTCGTGAGCGCGCAGTTCGATCCGGGCTGCCTCTTGGCGCCAAACTCTTCTTCAAAAACGCGCTCGTAACCTTTATCGACGCCAATGCCAATCGAACTCTGACGCTGAAAGTTGAATTGAATCTGCGATTCATTGTTGAAGACTTGCGAACGTCCCTGCCAATCAAAGTTCGTGCCCGCCGCGTTATAAACACGCCACGAAACCAGCCTGGCCTTGGGTTTTGGCTCAGATCGATATTGAACAAACAAATTGTGATTGTTGGTGTTCGTGCGCCGGTTGAAACCAACGTCGGCACGATAGTAGCGCGTGCGGCCAACCGTAGAATAATCGTAGCCAAGATGTCGCCCGCTCATGTTGAGATCGGTAGCGTAGATGAATCCATTTTCCTTGCGATCCAGAGTTTGCCCAAGCTCAGGAAAAAAGAAATTGCGGCGCGAATGCGTTGCCAGGACTTGCGCGCTAAAGGTCGTGGATTTATTGACGCGAAGCCGGGAATCAAATCCTCCTAATTCGTTGTATTGATCCACGAATCGCCGGTAAGTGGCGAGAAATCCCACGAACGAATCCTTCTTACCGATGTCATGTTTCAAGCGCAGAATTCCGACGGCGGCGTTTTTGTCGACAAATCGCGGATCCGCAGTGAGCCGATCTTCGGGGCTGAAGTTTCCCGGCCCGTTGTCTGACGCCAGCAACAAACCGAAGGTGTTGCGATCTACTTTTCCGGTCAGCTTTACGGCGTAATCAGGATCGATAATCGTCCGCGTGTGCACCGCGGCGATCTGCGTGTTGAAGATATCGATCCCTTCGAGAAAGAAGGGGCGCTTTTCAGAAAAGAAAATCGGGAATCGTTGGTTGGCCGTGACGACCAATTGATCAGACTCGACCTGAGCAAAATCGGGATTGATCGCGAAATCGAGTGTGACGTTCGGCGTGATGCTGAATTTTCCGGTTAAGCCCGGATCGAACTTTACAGGTTCATTAACGAAGCGGCCCGGATCTTTCATTCCCGCGTTTACTTGATCCGAGGTCAGCGTGGCCTTTCTTTTTCCAGTTTCTGACAAGGTCAAACTGGGAATCAATTCCAGCGTCCGTTCAGTCGAGATGCCTTCCAGACCAGTGATATGACCTTCCTGCGCCAGCCAACTCGAGTTATCACGATTAAGCGGCATCCACATATCGAGTTCGTTATTGAAGCGCTTGATGCGCCGGAAGAAGTGCGCCCCCCAGAGCTTGTCTTTGCCGGCGACGTAACGCAGTGATTTGAATGGAATCGCTACTTCAAGGGTCCAGCCGTCAGCAGTCACGATACCCTTCGATTCAAACACGAAATCTGGATTGAAGTCTTCGTTATTGTCAGTCCAGGTACCATCAGCCTGGACACCGAGAGGATTGAAATCAAATTCATAGGCTTTGCGACTGTCATTAAAGGTGTCGAACAGTATGCCAACATAGTCGTCGTTCCAAACATTGTCGCGTTTGGGAATCGTAGCGCGCACTTTGTCCGGTTCGTCGTAGCAGTGAAAGGCTATGTAGAGAAACTTCGAATCATAACCAAGTAATACTTCCGTGGGTTTCGACGGTGCGATGTTGTCGCCCGGCTGAACCTGATAAAAGTCTTTGAGGACGACTGCGTGCTTCCAAACTTCATCATCAAGCTTGCCGTCGATCAGAGGCGGTTTATCAAACTTCGGCAGGCGCACCGGCTGTGCTTTCTCTGGCGGCAGAACGATCGCTGGCTTTGCCGGGACGCTATTGCTCTTTGGCGAGTCCGATGGCCTCGCTTTCGGGGCGGGTGCGGGTTGCGCGATGGCGGCAATTGCGCTCAACGCGACAACTATCAGAAGAAGAGGCATGTTCTTCATGAAAGAGACCACAGCGATCAATAACTGTTGATCAGAAACTAAAACGCACTTGCGCAAAGACGCGCCTGTTGCCGGCGCCGGAACTGCCAGTCGGGCCAAAGCCGCCATACTGGTTAACGTTGAGCGATTGGCCGAAGAAAGGTGACGAGAGATTTCCTACCGGCATCCCCAGGTTCACGTTATTGAGCAGGTTCAAAAAGCTCAGCGAGAATTGCATTGTATAGCGCTTTGCTTCCGAGCCGCCGGAGGATCCGCTCGGCTTCGCGGCAGTCGTCCCGCCTATCTTCTCGCCTTGCGCCGAAGAATTAGCAGCCTTTGTCGATGGCATCGCGCCAAAGCTCCAAGACTTGACGATGCGCAGGTTTACCACAAAGAAGCCGGGGCCCTGGCCATAGTTGCGCGGAATCAACGACGCGCTCAGCGCTGGTCGAAGATTGAAATTACCGAAGCGCGTACAGACGATGTTCGCCGGCGGATTGGCGCAATTTACATCCGCCGGAGCAAACGACGGCCGTTCAGTAAAAATAGCGTCGCCGTTTGTGTCTTGTCCGGTTGTGATGTTGAAAGGCCGGCCGGTACCGGCGTTGATAAAAGGACTCAGAGAAATCTTCCACGGCAAATTGACCGTCCCGAAGAAGTTGAAGCGATGACGAATGTCGTAAATGCCGCGCGCGTACTCGCCGTGCAAGTCGTACGTGTTGACCGGAAACAGAGTTCCGCCCTGGCCGTCGGTGTTGTTGTTCGACTTGCTCCAGTTGTAACTGGCAAAGAATGAAATCGATTTACTTAACCGACTGTTTACATTTACGAAAATTTGTTCCTGATTGAACGAGCCGGTCGATTCGTATTGATAGATCTCGCCGACGCTTCCAAGCGGTCGCACACCATCAGGATTCGTCACAGTGATCGATCCCGGCAGTGGTTGGTTGATGTCGCGCGCGCGAATCACGTGAGCGATGTGCAGCCAATAAGCGCCCGTCGTCAACGTCGTATGCTTTGGCAATTGTCGTTCGAGTTGCAACGACTCGAAGAAGAATGTTGGAGTATGAAGCGATGGATCGACGCGCCAGGTAATCTGACGCGATTGGGTCAGCGCGCTGATCGACGGAAGACTCGGAAACGCATCCAGCGGCGAGGCTGCGGGCTGAATCAACTGACCGTTAACGAACAATGGCGTCTCACTAATGGTGAACTGTCGCGTAGTCACACCATCGAATCGCCGCGCGAGCAACGTGTTGGTTTCGTTGAATCGGTTGTAGAAAATCCCGCCTCCGCCGCGAATCACAGTCTTCGGCGGATGCGAACTATCACCGGCCGCCGGCGACCAGGCAAACGCCAGTCGCGGCGCAAAGTTCGTCGGGCTGTGAGTGTTTGTTTGATACTCGTATCGCAATCCATAACCGAAGGTTAGATTTGGACGAATCTTCCACTCGTCTTGAGCATAGACGGCGCCATCGATCTGCGAAACCGTCGCCAGCGGATTCCCGACAGAGATGCTGAATTGCGAAGCGCCACCGCCAAGCGCGCGAATCTGCGTCGGGGATAATCCCATTCGTTGAAACAGGAGCGTTCTGCGATAGCGTTCCAAACTATCAGCAAAAATTGCGGTGGCGCCGGCGATTGGATTGTTATTCGCATCCAACTGCGGCACCAGCGCGCCGGCAAAGAGATAAGTGCCGCCGAAATTCGCCGGATTGACGTCGTCGATGTGCACGCCGCGCGATCGCACGCCAAACTTCAACACGTGCGTCCCTTTTTGCCATCCGATAAAATCACTAAATTCCCAACGTCCCCACGTGTTGATTGCGTGGCCCACTTGCGAACCACCGCCGGTGAACGCGCCGCTAACGTTAAGCGTCGGCTTGGTCGTGTCGCCTAGCCTTTCGTCGCGCGAACGAAGGTACTGAAAGCGCGCTTCGTTGATCACGGTCGGACTTAAGATCGCGGTCTCCGTCAATTGTAGATTCTGAAAGGTGAACGACCCGTTGTAAGCGCGCTCCGGCAAAGAGAATCCGCTGACGCCGCTGTTCTGGTTGTTTTGATGAAAGTAGAAATAGCGCGCAACCATTGTGTTGCTCTCGTTCACCTGATAATCGAGACGCGGGCTGAAGTTGAACGATCGCCTTGGCACCAGCACGCCAAAACCTTCGTCCAATCGATTTAGATTCACGTCGAGAATCGTCGCCTTTACCAATTCATTGTCGTCAATTTCCTGACGCTCGGCATTGAAAAAGAACGAAGCTTTCTTCGCCACGACTGGACCGCTCAGATTTCCACCGAAATGCCGAATCTGGAAAGGCGGCCGGGTCGCGGAGAAAGGATTGCGGGAATTTAAACTTTCATCGTTGAAGTTGAAGAAAGATCCGGCGTGAAACTTGTCCGTGCCCGGTTTGGTAAATATGTCGGTGCGAGTAGATGGCTGATCATTCTCGGCCGCAAACGGGTTCTGATTGATGCGCACTTCGCGAATTGAGCTTTTAGGCGGCACGGTCCCTTCAGAGAAGCCATCGACAAATATCTCGGCGGCACCTGGTCCAACAGGTGGACCGGCCAGCGCAGTCAAAGCCGCCGCCAGTTCAGCCGGATCGTCCGGCAGGGCGTCCAGATCCTTTCCGCTAACGACGATCTGATCTGCGTTGTTCGCTGCTTCGGTGCTAATCGGAGTCGTGGCCTGGACTGTGACCCTTTGTTCCGCCATGGCTACCTTCAGAGTAATGTCGAGCGATGAGCGCTGACTTGCCTGCACCTCGATCGGCGTCTCGACCGACGTGGCAAACCCATTGGCGAGCGCGCTTACGCCATACCTGCCTGCAACCAGCCCGTCGAAGATGTAAATGCCTTCCCCGCTGGTGGTCGCCGTCCTTCGGCGATCACTCGCGTCAGTTACGGTGACCGTTGCGCCGGCAATTAGAGCACCGAACTCATCTTTGACGACTCCACGTAACGTTCCGCGAGCTTGCTGGGCGAGAACGTAACTCGCAGGGACACTCAGCGCCAAGGCGATAATTGGAAAGCGTAGTAAGAACTGAATAGCCGAGTGCATCTAAGATCAGTCTCTCAAGTGAATTAGTAGAACTCGTTAGCAAGACGCTTACAGAATCATAGACGCTTGATGGTCGCGAAGAGCGAAACTAAAGAGATCCGCACCGCACTTTATCTGAAACGTGTTTGGCAGCGCTTCGTTCCAACGATTTAATCGCGCAGCCCGATGAAACCTGGAGAATCTTCACGCGGCCATTTCTTGATCGGAAAGTTCGTTTTCTGATCGACAGCCGTTGATAGAGATGCCGTAACGCTTGATCTTCGCGTTCAGCGTAGTGTGCTTAACGCCCAGCAACCGAGCCGCGCGCAATTGATTTCCGCGCGTCTTCTGCAACGCGGCCAGGATGAGATGGGTTTCAAAGCGGCGAACGGCTTCAGGAAGTTTTGGCTGCTCGCTGCTGCGCGGTGGTCGCAGGCTCCGGAGCGATTCGAGTTCGTGCAAAAGAGTCAGCGCCACTTCTTTCAACGCGTCGAGCCGGCTATCAAGGGTCACTTCGTGCAGCAGAGTCCCGGCGTGAACTCCAATCGACGACGAAATATCTTCTGCTCTCCAAATCGTGGTACTCATTCCTGCCTCCTGAAACTGTTTATTCCCCTCTCCCTCTGGGAGAAGGTTACGGAGAGGGTCTACCTGTAAAAACGAAACCACCAACAGCAGTAGACACGCTTCTCTAAGCCCTCACCCCAACCCTCTCCCAAAGCGAGAGGGAGTTCTCAAAGGCTCACTTCCCCAGCAGTTCTCTGAAAAACGCCACGGCGCGCTCGTCTCCGGTCTGACCGAGCATGCGAATCGCCTGTTGCCGCACGGCCATCTTTGGATGACTCCGCGCCGCACGAATTAGAATCGGAATTGCTTCGTCTTTCGGACGGCGGCCAATGGCACTCACGGCTTGTTTCTGGATTTCCGTTTCGGGATCTGAATCCATCATGTTCGCCAGCGCTCCCAAACTCTTCTCTCCGGCGATGCGGCCCAAGCTGGAAATCGCGCTCCTTCGTAGTTCAAGCTCTCTTTCGCTCTCAGCCACGCGGATCAAAAACGTTGCCGCGCCATCGCGATTGTCATTGCGCGCGATGCCCCTCAGCGCGCGTAGCTTCAGTTCGCGCGAAGTCATCGTCTCGTAAAGATTCTCGAGCAATGGCAGCGATGCGGCTGAGCGGTTCATCCCGAGCGCCGACATCGCCTGGTTGCGCGCGTCAGTCCACTCCCGATCGTTGCGAACGATTTCGGTGAGAAGAGCATTCTTTATCTGGCTCTCAGGCGTGTAACCCAGCCAAAAGATTGCTCGCGAGCGAATCGGCTCGTTCACTGGCTTCCGAATCAGATCGATCAGAATGGATTCCACCCGGGCATCGTCGTGCAAAGCGATCGCAAACGTGGCGCGATCCGCAAGCCGATTTACTTCCGGCGAGGGTGAATCAATAATTGATTTCAAATAATTCAGGCTCTCTTCATTCGTCGCCCGGCCGGCCCAGTAAACCGGATAGCTGCTAAACTCGTGCGTCCGCCGAAGGTTGTAAGCCTCGGCGCGTGTGAATCCGTCACGCTGCGTGTCGAAGAACAGAAAGAAACCTAACTCGCGGGTCTCGTATCGCGAATCGAGCGATATCGAGGAGCCGTCCATCGAGAAATATACGTTGCCACTGCCATCGACAACCTCAAAATCGATCGCCACACCAGGCCGTGCTTCAAATTGATAGCCGACCCAGAATCGGCCTCCCGGCGCGTTGGCGCGGCC
>QHXE01000775.1 GCA_003222835.1 Acidobacteriota bacterium
GCACGGCGATGGCTACGAAGAGAAGGGGAAACACTAATACTCTGAGCAGCTTTATCATACTCTCTGACCTCCTTAGGATCCTGAATTTGCACTCGCGTGTAGGGACGGAGGGCGGATTTGTCACGCGACAATTTGGCTCGTCCCTGTTGCTTTTACCTGACCCTTGCTCGTAAAGGCTGGCTGAAAGAGGTGGGAACGTGCCTTGTTGCCGTAGCCAGACAAATTACGGGGAGACACCTACGAAACCGTCGGGCAATTTCGCAAATTAACAAGGCGCGAACACTCGCAAGTGGCGCGAACTCTAATACGGATAATTGCTTGTGTCAAGAAAAAACTTTGCTAAGAACAGAAAAAACTTTGCGTAGTGCTCATGAAGAGAATTGCACCCTGAGGCGATTGAGCGTGATCACAGTTGTTAGACGCTAGCAGCCAAGCGGCTGCATCTTGATGTGATCGAGCGTTGTTCGACACTTTTTAACGTTGGACGTCTTGCCCGCCGCACGGTTTTCAGTTAAAAGAATTCGAATTGAGAAACCAAGGTGGACTGGATCGGCGCAAACTCTCGCAATGAATCCCAAAGCAATCACAACTGAGCGCGATGCGCGCGTTATGCGGCTCTATGAACAGTTAGTTGAAATCGAACAGCGGCTGATTCCCACTGGCCTGCACGTATTTGGTCGCGCCTCGGAGCTTCCGGAAAAAGCAGATTTGCTGCGAATGGTCGCGTCATTCGACAGACCGGAGCAAGGCGCGCGCGCGTTACAGAGGTTGGTTGCGGACGCGCTCGGTGTTGAATCCTATGACGCGTTGCTTCACGAGACTTCGACCAGCGAGACAAGACAATTGATCGATGGCGTCGCTGCGGATGCCGTTCGGCAGTGCTGTGAACACGGAGTGGAGACGGCGGTTGATTGGTTGATTTCGAAAGCGGGCGTCGATAGCGAAGAGTCGCGTCCCACCTTTTTGCTCATCGCAAAAGTTGCTGACCAACTTGATGCAAATAACGAGATTGATTCGCTGGCGCGCGCATTGCGCGGTGAATACATCAGACCCGGACCTGGGGCGGACATCGTTCAGAATCCGCTCGTGCTTCCGACGGGCCGCAATACGCACGCAGTCAATCCTTATTCAGTTCCTTCACAAATGGCGTTCGCGCGGGCGAAGCATACTGCCGACGCTTTGCTTCGACGTTATTTTGAAGAACATGGACGTTACCCTCGCGCGCTGGCGCTCGTCCTTTGGGGTCTGGACAACATCAAGACGCAAGGCGAAGGCGTCGCGCAGGCGCTTTGGTTACTCGGTGTGCGCCCTGTTCGTGATGCGCTGAATCGCGCGACTGAAATCGAGATAATCCCTTTGGAAGAATTGAGGCGTCCACGCATCGATGTCGTGATGACGGTTTCGGGCATCTTCCGCGATCTGTTTATGCCAACGATGGCTTTGCTTGATAAAGCCGTGCGGCGAGTTGCGACGCTTGATGAACCACTCGATATGAATTACGTGCGGCGCAATGTCTCGGAGAAGATCCATGCGGACAGTTCAGAGTTCGATGACGCAGTCACGCGAGTGTTCTCAAACGCGCCCGGCAACTATGGTACGAATGTGAATTTCATGGTGATGCAGTCGGCATGGGAGAACGACGCGACGCTCGGCGATCTGTTCGTGACACGTAAATGCTTTGCTTATGCGCGCGATTCGAAAGGACGAAGCGTGGAGGGTCGCGAAGCGCGAGAGTTGATGGATGATGCGCTGTCACGAGTCGAAGCGACCTACCAGAACATTGATTCATTCGAAGTCGGGATCACCGATGTCGATCATTATTTCGAATATCTCGGGGGAATCTCGAAGGCAGTTGAGACGCGGGCCAAATCTCGTCCGTCGATCTATTTGTCTGATTCGCTTTCACCGCAGACAAAGATTCGATCGTTGGAAGAGACAGTCCGCCTGGAGACGCGCGCGAAGACTCTGAACCCGAAGTGGTACGAAGGGATGCTCAAGCATGGCTTCCGTGGCGTAGCGGAAATCGAGAATCACGTGG
>QHXE01000776.1 GCA_003222835.1 Acidobacteriota bacterium
CATTAACGTTCGCATCGCGCTGAAAGCGATCCAGAACCGGATCGACGCCTTCATCGAGAAACGAAACTGCGCCCACTTGGATTCCAATCGTTCGACCTGATCGGGCTTGCTGTGAAAACGGTGGCGCGACAGTTGCTGCGGCCATCAGCTTCGTAAAGTCTCTCCGAGAGAGAGTCACACCCATCTCCTTTCAAAAAACTCTTGCGGTCAAACTGTAAAAACTCAGAACGTGAGTCTCGTTTCAAACTGCAGATTTCTGCTACCCAACTTCGACGTGACCATCATGAACGTTGAACTCAGAGGGTTGGAGTTAACCGTTGCCCAGTTCGGATGGTTCGTCAAATTAAAGGCCTCAGCGCGAAATTGAAAGTGCAAAGACTCCCTGAGCGGAAATGACTTGTATGCCGCGAAGTTCCACTGCCAGAACCCCGGATTGCTGAACATATTTCTCGTGTCGCCCGGCGCGAATGTGCCCTGCGCAGGCGCGCTGAATGCGTTCTTGCAGTACACCGCCGCACCCATTCCGGCAAAGGGCGTAGAGCAACCATTTGGATTGCCGCTCACGATCCAGAACTGATTTCCGCTACCCGATCCAATGCCCGCATAGTCGATGTTCGTGCGAACCGAAAACGGCATGCCGGAATCAAACTGATTTATCCCGGAAATTGCCCATCCACCGATCACCATCTTCGTGAAGGCTCCCCGACCACGCATCGGCAAGTTGTAGGTGTAGCTGATCGTCAATGCCTGCGGCACACTGAAATCAGAAGGCCCCCAATAATTCGCATCGCTGTATGAGTTGGGTAGCACATCCGTCAGCGATGACGTGTTGTCCAGAGAACGGGAATAAGCGTAGGACGCCCCGAACGTCAGCGCTCCGGTGATTTTCCGCACCGTGGCCTGAAAGGAGTCATATTTTGACAACCCGGAGTTTTCCGAGATGTCGATAATCCCGGCTCCGAGATAAGGCCGCAGCGCGTTGGGGTTCACCGAAGGATTGGCGTATGTTGTTCCCGGTGTTAGAATTTGATTGATATTGCGTTTTCGTTGCAAGTGCAAACCTCGATTTCCAACGTAACCCGCAGAAACCGTCACGCCTCCCGCGAACTCACGCTCGACTGTGGTGTTGTACTGCCAAGTCCCAGGCCAAATGTTGGTAGGACTTTGTATGGTCATTGTGAAGGGCAGAACTGCCGACGCCGCCCCAGACAGGTTAGCGAGATTCCCGTTGATAAGTGTGGTCTGCGGCATGAAGGGAGGATTGCCTCCCAATGCAGTATCGCGGTTGATCGCAGTACGGTCGGCAAAATATCCCCCACCAGAGCGGACCACCGTATTGCGAGTGATCTGGTAGGCGATGCCCACGCGCGGCTGGAACAAGCCCCACTGTGTTGGCGCGAATCCACCGGGCAAGTTGTGATACATCGCCTGGTATTGTGGTTGGGTCAGGAATGGAAACTGTTTCAACGCACTACTGGAGGGGCCGCTGCCGGGCAGTACGATTCCGTTGTAAGGCGAACCAGCGGTGATGTAGCCCGTTTTTGGATCAACTGTAGCGGCTTGCATCGAATCGTAGAAAGCAGGTTCAAACTGCGCGATGGTGCCATTGGTTGTATACCATGCAGGCCACAGCGAATAACGTAGTCCATAGTGAAGCGTCAGCTTGCGGCGTACCTGCCAGATGTCCTGCGCAAATAGTTCAAACGAATTGGCGACCCACGGCGTTTGAGGCTTAGCTCCGAATTCAGAGTAGTCGTTGAAATTACCGAGTAACACATTGGCGATGCCAAGTCCGGTCGTGTTAGCGCCGCCAGTGTCAAGAAATCGGAACTGGCCATTCTGGTTTGTTGTTTGCGGCGCACTCGCTGTCGTCAGTTGGATGTGATCGTTCTGGCCTGCACGCTCCACGATCGCGCCGAATTTGATAGTGTGGTTGCTCCAAACTTTGGTTACATTGTCGGCAAGATCGTAGACGAACCCTGCCCAAGAGCCGGGATACGGCCCGTTATCGATAGTGGTTAGGCCAGTGACGGCTAGAGTCGGCAACTTGGAATCAAGCAATTTCGTTCCCGGGTAGAGGTACGGATAGTTGATGCCGTAAGCGCTCCGATTACAGTAGGCACCACAGCGCGAATCTGGAGTGATAGTGCCTTTGCCGTCAGAGTTCCCGGAGATAGAGAAATCATTCACTAACGTGGGAGAGAAAGCCGTGGTCAGATC
>QHXE01000777.1 GCA_003222835.1 Acidobacteriota bacterium
CTGGTTGATGTATTGCCCGCCGATGAAGAAGGTGCGAGCGTAGCAGACCTGAGCCTTTGCCATCGTTGAACGAGGAGGTCATTCGCTTTCACGACATGCTGGAGGAAGTAGCCCGACATATTGAGGTTTGCACCCCTCTGCTGCAAGGCATGTCTGCGGAGCGTTTGCTTCAGGGACCATTCTCGGATGCGATGACTCATGCCGGTCAACTCGCCTGGTGCGGCGGAAGGTGATTTGATTCGCGCCGCCGCGTCAACTCAACCGTTAGGCCGCTTTGTGTAGAAAGCTGTAGGAGATTAGATCAAGCCGATGAAAGAGGCCAAGACATTCGCACAGGGCACGGAGTTGAGAAAGATAACTGTTCAAGGTATCGAACTCGAGCTCGAAGTTAATGAACACGTCTTCTCACCTTCGGTCAATGGTTCGTTTTATGCTGAAAGCATCAAAGTGAATGCCGGTGAAACCGTCATAGACATTGGAACAGGCTCAGGTGTGCTAGGGATTTTCGCGGCTAAAGCAGGAGCGATTGTTTCTGCCACTGATATTGACCGTTACGCTGTCGAGATTGCCAGTAGAAATGCCCTGCTGAATAAAGTTGAGATCGAATTTAGCCAGGGCACATTTTTCGCCGCTTCAGGTAAAAAGTTTGATGTGATCCTCGCCAACCTGCCGAACGAAATTATCCACAAGACTTATTTGGATAATGTCGGCAAAGAACTGGCGAACACGTTCGATGGCGGAGAGAAGGGCAACAAACATATCCTCGACCTCTTGAAAGTCGCGAAGAAGCATATGCATGAGAAATCGCGGCTCTATCTTCCAGTGCATACCCTTACTGATTACCATGAGACATTGAGACAAGCCATCGCGAACTACAATGCTAAACTCGTTGCCGTTGGGTCATTGCCGACGAAAGAGTTTGTCGAAGAAAACATTGACTCTTACCTGAAGCTGAATGCAGCTGGGTTGATACGAATATTTATGCATGACGAGGCGTGGCACTCAAACGGATACATATTTGAATTGTCTTTATGAAAGAAGCGTATGTCGGAAAAAGGCTCGCGATAATCCGGCGCGGGCTAACAATTCGCAACTCGCGCGGCCACCTGAACTGCGCCGTTAGACAGCCCGAGAGAGTGACATGCAGTTCTTTCCAAATCTACTAGCGAAGGCCGGCGGAAACTCGTTCACACGTACTACGCTGCCACTTGACGGGTCAGTCGGCCGCCGTCTCTCGCTGGTTGTTGCCGCTATTCCCGCCAACGCCGCATTCCCGCTGCACATGCACCCTAAATCCGAAGACGCGTTCGTCGTGATCTCCGGTTCCGGGCATCTTGTGGGAGCAGAAAGCACGAGATCGATCTCCGGCTTCGACGCCGTGTGGGTCCCTCCAGGTAACGCTCATGGCTTGACGACCGGACATGAAGGGTTACTGGAGATCGGTTGCCAAGTTCCCCCGGACCACGTGCCGATTGAGGTTCCCGCGGGTCAGCATACGCCGTCACCTCGTCAGGCCGTTATTGCGTCCATCAAGCCGCGCGAGCGCATCTCCGGCAAACCATCATGGTCGACCGTTTTTCCGGCATCGCATGAGCAAGCGCTTCAGCTCTTGTCGGCGTCACTTAGCAGGTCGGACGAGCTTCTCCCACCCTCCGGGGCCAGCGCGTCCGCGATCATCGTGGTCCGTGGCGCTGTACAATTCGGTGCTCACACTCTTCGCGCCCTCGGAGTCGCGGTCTATGCCGACGAGTCTCCAGTGTCCATCCGGGCGCAGGAGAATGACACGCTGCTCGTGTCTCTGCTCGCTTTTTCCGAGGTACTATGCAATCAGGCCGACTAGCAAATCGTTGGAAGCGAGCGGCGGAGCGTGTTTCTCAGCTTGCTTGCTGCGGCCGAGGGTGCTTTGATTTGCGCCGCCGCGTCAACTCAAGTTGGGCATTCAAATTGGGAGACAATGAGAATGAGATGAAGCCATTGTTCATCAGGCATTCGATGAAGGTCGTTGCTGTCTTCGCATTCTGGTTAGTCCTGTCCGCCGTTCAAGGCGAAGTATTCAATTTCGCTGAACGATGGAGATTATGTTGATGCTTCGCTCAGTCAGCACGGCAAAGTGAATCTGATTATTCTCAATCCTGATGGATCGGTGATGCGCCGTTTCCTCGGACCATCGGGCGATGCCAGGAACACATTCGCATTTGCGGCTGAAGGTGCCGGCGTTTATTCGATCAATATGGTCAACCCAGGCGATCAAGCGACGAGTTATGAATTGCTATTGCAGAAGATCGTGTCACTGGACGAACGTTTGCAGCCGGGGGCGTGGAGCGATCCGAATCCCAGCCCGCGCATTCAAGCACTTCGCAAGCAGGTCGCGTCGGGCCAGACAAATACCGAAAGCTTTTGGAAAGAGGTTGCTGCACAGGGCACGCCGCTTATCGAGCCGCTTAATGATGATTATCGGTTGGTGACTTTCCTTTGGCATCAACTACACGATACTCGAAATGTGCTGGTGGCGGGCTCGTTTCAGTTACCTGGAACGACGGTGGACAATGTCATGCACCGGATTCCGAACTCCGATGTTTGGTACTTGACCCTGAAGATGCCGAAGGGCGCGCGCTTCTCATACGTGCTCTCGCCTAACGATCCACTGGTTTCTGATGGTCCTCGGGCGTCCCAAAACCGAGCTACCGCTCAGGCCGATCTGCTCAATCCTCGCCGCTTGGATTGTCCTGCGGGGGCGAGTAAATTCAGATGCCAAAGCGTTGCGGAGTTACCCGAAGCCGCACCGCAATCATGGACCATCAACAAGACTGGGACAGTAGAAGGCAGGGTTGAAAAACATAGCATCAAGAGCGAGATTCAAAAAATCGAACGAAGCTTTTCCGTATACACGCCGCCCGACTACAAATCGGACGGGCGTCCCGATGCTCTCTTGGTTTTATTTGATGAAGTTGACTATTTGTCATCTGACCGACAAACGCTGACCACGCTGAATAACCTAATTGTGGCTTCCAAAATTCCACCGACCATCGTTGTGCTCGTTGGGAACGTCGGCAATCGGCGCCTGGTTGATCTTGTCGCCAATCCCGAATTCGGTGAGTTTGTTGCGACAGAGCTGGTTCCCTGGGTCCGGACCCATTACAACGTCACGGTGAGCCGGCGCAGACTGCCGTTGGCGGTTACAGTGCGGGCGGGCTCGCAGCCGCATACATGGCTCTGCGTCACTCCGAGGTGTTTGGCAACGTGTTGAGCCAGTCTGGTGCGTTTTGGTGGGCGCCTGACCACAACGGAGGTATCTGCGGAGCGAAATGTCCGGAATCCGGCGGGCGTAGTGAAGATCGGGCCATGGACAGCAGCACTGAAGGGAATTGGATGGCGAAGCAGTTCGTCGTAAGTCCGAAGCTCCCGGTGCGGTTCTATCTTGATGCGGGAACCTTTGAAGTCGATAAAAGCGGC
>QHXE01000778.1 GCA_003222835.1 Acidobacteriota bacterium
GCACTTTCTCGTCCGTCAATTGGGTAGGATTGCTCCCATCCGCATTCATGGTCCAAACCTTGAGCCCTGGGTCCTGGCGGTCGCTAATGAAAACGATCTTCCCGTTAATCTTGCCCTTCGTCTGTGCGGTCGTCGAGGATTCTTGCGGCGTGGAGTTAACCGAATTAGCTCTAATCGCTTCGACCTTCTGCGTCGTAAGCGTTGCCACTACGGCTACGGCGAAACAAATAGAAAAAAGAAAGCAAGCAGCCTTGACTTGGATTGAGCTAGAGCGAATATCAAACATAAACAACTTCCTCTCTGGGCCGCCTGACTACATTTTACCTCACGGCTGGCCAAAACGGCTGCGGTATTCACCGGAAGTAATAAACGCCTTGACCATCTCCGCTTTTTGAAAGTCGCCGTTGAATTGGTTCAGCTTAGTCAGCCAGAAATCGTAGCCTGTATAGTCCGAATCAGGATTATCGTTCGGGTTGCGGCGCAGATAGCCAAAGTACTGCATCAGCACAAAGGCGCGATTGAACTCCTGGTTGTTTAGAATCGAGTTCTCGGCTACGTCGCGCAAGGCGCGGGCACGCGCGGAGATGTCGCTGGTGTTCGCCGCCGAGCCAAACTCGCCGATGGCGACGTTGCGATCGGCGTTTGATGGTGTGACACCGGCATTCGCGAACAGTTGATTCACGAATTGCACGGGCGTGATTGAAGTGGGAAACCTGGTTTGGAAGCTCGGGCGTTGCACGAAGTCTAAAGCAAACGCTCGTTGATTGTTTTCCAGCGCCGTCTCCCAACCGGTCTGGCCGACAATTATGCCTGCCCCAATTTGCTGAGTGTCGAGCAGGAAATCATTCAAACGCACGAAAGGCACCATCACTACATGTGTACTCCCTGACGTTGACACGCCGGACGCTTCGCCGTATGCCGTTTTGTAAATACGCTCGACCAAATAACCAGTCTGCTGGAATTCTAATGAAAGATAGAAGGCGGCCGAGAGATTGATCCGCCTCAGTTGAACGCATGCCTGATCGCTGCCACACGAAGTAATCTGATTGGTCCAAAAGTCGAGTCCGTTTTGATCCGGTTCACGATTTATGAAATCCAGATAGTGCGCGCGCACGAAGACACCCGGCGCATCTATAAGGCTAGGCCCATTCGCCAGATCGTTGTCCGTGATGGTCACAGTTGCGATCGTTGGTGTGCCCAGCGCGGCGCCAAGCGGATTGCTGAGATTAACCGTAAAAGTCTCCGGGCCTTCCAGATACGAGTCATCGATGATGAATATCGAGACGGTCTTGGAAGTCTCGCCCGGCGCAAATCTCACCGTCGCAAATCTGGCTTCGTAATCGCAGCGCGAAGAAGCGACTCCGTTAACCGTATTGCAATTCTGCAGCCCGGCCAGATCACTGGTGGCAAAGGTAACTTTCGCCGCAGCGTTACTGTTAGCGCTGCGGGTGATGGTCACGTCGATGTGCTTATCGCCTTCGCCAACCGTGTACGATACGGCACTGAATTGCATTGTCGCCGAAAGGTCCGCGAGATTTGCACAGGCCGAAAATTCTGAAGTGTTGTTGTTCGCATCGGTTGCGGTTGCGGTAATTACTGACCCGATCACAGAAGCATTAGGAACCAAAAAACCGAAACTCGCGTTGCAGGAAGCATCGGTCGTCACATTCGTGAAGCCAAGGAAGGTTCGCCCCTGGCCATTGCCTGATTGATCGCAAGTAGTATTTGCAAAGAACTCAATTCTGAATTGCGTGTTCGCAGTGCTATTCAAGGTTCCCTGGATCGTGGTGGTCGTTGAATTCGCAAGCACCGAGCTAATTACCGGGAAGTTCTGCTTGTTGTTTGATCCCCTATCGCCATCACAATCGTCATTCGCAATCAAACCACCCAGATCGATCCCCAGACCGCCGTTCGAGAAGATCGAGTTACCGAGAATGGCATTTCCCGTCTCACCTCCCGTCACTGCGGCTTGAGTATTAAATGCAATTGTATTACCGGCACCCGCAGTTGTTCCCCCGATGTTGTTGCTTGCGGCATCGAGAAGATCGATACCATAACCACGATTGCCTAACGCTGAGACTCCATCAGCCTTGGTGCCGATAAAGTTTCCCTGGATCAAATTGCCCTTAAAAGTGGTGCCAATCAGACTCGGATCGCCAAACTGAATGCCAAAGAGATGATTGCCTGAAATCACGTTACCGGCGCCGGGAGTCGTACCACCCACGATCGTGTTGAAGGTGTTCAGGGCAATTCCGCCGTTAGTATTTGCAACCGCAACAGTCCCTGTTACATCCGTTCCGATGTAGTTACCCTGGATTG
>QHXE01000779.1:0-2944 GCA_003222835.1 Acidobacteriota bacterium
AAGGGCGGTGACTTTTACCCGTCATGGCTTTCTTCTTCGAACGGCGGTTACGGCGATCCGAGTGTACGGTTCTACCCTCCAGCGCTTTATTACCTATTATCTTTCCTTCGACTACTAACCGGGGATTGGTACCTTGCTACTTTGGCGACGCTTTCACTGCTGACAGTGTCCGGTTGCGTAGGTATGTATTTATGGGCCAGTGCGTTGACCGATCGGTCTTATGCAGTTCTGGCGGCGTTGATGTATATGCTGTCGCCTTTTCATGCTAATGAGATGTACCAGGCAGGCATGTATGCTCAATATGCCGCCGCGAGCGCGCTGCCATTTGTTTTTGCTTTTGCCGAGCGAATCGTTGCCAATCGACGTTGGCGCGATGCAGGAGGACTTGGCATTAGTTGCGGGATGCTTATTCTCTTTCATCCGCCCTTGGCATTGCTCGGTTCAGCTGGGGTTGGTCTCTATGCGTGCATCAGACTGGCTCAATTGTTTAAGTGGCGCTCGCTTTATCAACTCATCGCGGGTACTGTGAGCGGTCTGGCTTTTAGTGCTTGCTATTGGCTGCCTATGTTACTCGAGTTGAAGTGGAAGAGTCCGAGCGGAAGCGGCCAGGATAAGTGGTTCGATTATCAGAACAACTTTATCTTTCATGCTTCCCCAAACCCAATGGGAGATTATTGGATACCAATCATTACCGCTGCTACTTTCCTGATGGCCCTGCCGGTGGTCGTTCTCTTCGTCAGGCGTAAACCTCAAGCTCTGGCTCCCGCGCTGGTCGCCTTACTGACGTTTTTGATGGCCACCGCTCTTAGTAAGCCAATCTGGGATGCGCTCCCTGCCTTACAGGAGACTCAGTTCCCCTGGCGCTGGCTCACTATCACCTCCGCCTCTCTCTCGATACTTGTGGCGATCAGTTTGCCCGAACTAGTTCGAATGTGGCGTACCCGTCTGCGCCCGCTCTCTTTAGTATTACTAGGAATCACAGTAATAGCGCTCAGTTTTACAGTCCTACAAGTAATCAGAGGAGCAACTTTCCTGAATCATTCCGCTTTCGACCAGATGGTTGTTTCTCTTCAAGGGTCAGAGACCAATAAGGATTTTCTTCCGGTGTGGGTTTCAGACAAGCCCCGCACCATGGACCAACCAGTGGAAACATCGGGCCGTGAAGTCCATGTGACCGAGTGGTCTATGAAACAGAAAGAATTCCAAGTAGAACCAGGAGCCCCAACCGAAGCACGTTTGAGGATACTCTACTATCCGTATTGGAAAGCGACCGCTGAGGGAAAGCAGTTAACAACCAGGCCGGCGAGTGATGGCGCTCTACTTGTCAGCATTCCGCAAACGGCAACCCAGGTTAAGGTCAACTTTGTCGAGCCTGCAAGTAGTTACATTGCCGGGGCATTGAGTATTCTCGGTCTCGTGGCAATTGTGGTCCTGTTCGCTGATAGGTTTCGACAAGCGCGATTCCGGAACCTGGCAGCAACTGAATGAAACGCAGATAACAAGTCGTTGGATGGCGAGCGAGTAGCTGTTTCTCAAGTCATTCTATGATACGAACATTGAATGTAAACGCCGCGCCCGGTCAACGCTGACGTTGATTACTTTCTTAATAGCTCCACTGACGCAGTGGCTGAGAAGAAGATGAGGCCCATTCAAAAAACATTACTTGCGATAGTCGCACTGTGCGTTGTTCTGGTCGTGTCCTTTCTGCTTTACCGAAGAATGGGACCGCTACCGACATTAACCGATCGAGATGTGGCGGGCTCGACGGCAATAACGTCGCCGTGGCTGGAAATTACACCTATGCCCGCATTGAAGCCATCGGGCAAAACATCCCTGGTAATCCTGGAGTTTGTAGGTGATTACACGCCTGACTTTCAAGCTCAAATGCTGCGCTTTCCGGATGGGACAATGGGAATGCCTGAAGTGCAGTTGGTCGATCAGCAGGGAAACGTCTTCCCTTTACACTTTCTCATGGTTCACCACCGCGATCGGACAGGATCAAATGTGATGGGTGGCGCAGGTTTTGGAGTTCCTGACCTGCCGACGGATCGAAGTTACGGTAAGGTGAGAGTTCGGAGTGACAAGCCGATGAAATGCTCGAGGATCATTTGGCGGGGTTAGAGCTGATTGTGGCGCCCCGAGGCAACAAGTTGTGGTTCCGGAATTGCCAGTCTGACGTTAACTGTCTTCTCTTTCTGGAGACTAGTATGAAATACAAGCCAGTGTTCACGTCACCGCTTACAATCTCGGTTATCGGTGTGATTTATGTCGCATTAGTCGCTCAATGTTGGGCACAAACTGACACTAAAAAAACCCCGGCATTCGGTTCGAGCCTCAAAAGACCAAAGGTGACCACGACAGATCGGCTAAATGAGAACGCGAAAAATGAGTTGTCAGAAGAAATTATCAGAGTAGACACATCGCTGGTCCTCTTGGACGTCTTGGTTACGGATGCGAGCGGAGCAAGACCGATTACCGGACTAAGAAAGGATGACTTAATCATTACCGAAGACGACCGCGCTCAGGAGATATCGTTCTTTGCTCTCGGCGATGACGCTCAACGACTGCCACGCTCAATAGTGCTGATCTTTGACAGGAGCGATAGTGAATTAGCCTACCTTGAGCACAGCATTGAAGCCGCGAAGAAACTGGTCGACCAGCTTGCGCCCACTGATGAGATGGCGGTCGTCACCGATGATATCGAGTTGGCAATTGGCTTCACGAAAGATAAGAAGAAACTCAAACAGACGTTGAACTCTCTCGAGAGATGGACGTTGGAAGGCTATCACACTCGCAGCATGCAATTCAGCGCGCTTCTTGCAACTCTCAGGGAATTGATTGAGGTGAAGAAAAAGAGACCGATAATAATTTTTCAGACGGATGGGGATGAAGTCGGAAGACTGAGCCAATGGCCGCCGGTCGCCGGCGAACAATCCCCAACTTA
>QHXE01000779.1:2973-4216 GCA_003222835.1 Acidobacteriota bacterium
TGTTCCGAATGACAAGCTGATCGGATTCTCAGAGGAAGAGACCATAGCCCGTGCGCGGCGCATGTTAGAAAAGCAAAGGGCCGCGCAGTCTAAGACCAAAGATATGTGGTACGGCGCCAAACGGCTTCCTCCTGAAGCAACCAGTAACCGAACAGTGCATGTCTCACTACCCGGGCTGGAAGAGTTGCGAGAGAAAGGCACCAAACGTGCTATCGATACGTTCGTGCAAGGACAAGCCGCCGCCGCTCGCGTTGCCGAATTGACCGGCGGTTGGACATCATTTCTGGAAACACCGGAGCAGGCAGATGAAGGCTATGGGCACATCCTCGCCGATATCAACCACCGCTACATAATCGGCTATTATCCGGCTAACAAGGTAATGGATGGAACGCTGAGGAGAGTGCGAGTCGAAGTTCGAGGCCATCCGGAATACGCCGTACAGGGCCGCCGAAGTTATTATGCGACGCCGCGATAGGCCGCTCGCCTTTCGCAGTACTGAACATTTGGGTCTCGAGCGCCGAAGATTAGCCGTTCGATGCGTCAGGCCTGAGACAACTTGCAACCTGCAGTCAAGACTGTCATCGCGCCGGCGGAGGATAGAGTGCTTCAAATTTGTTCTTGAGATCGATGCTTGAATAGGGTTCGCGCGCTCCCCGGTGAATTCGATCGTTCGGTGGGTTTACTCGGCGGTTGAGGAATGAAATGGAATTGCGAAGTAGCCTGATTAAAGTTGCGACAGAGATTCTTGAGAGCAAGTATCCCGATGCCAGGGTACTCTTTCTCGCAGGCTCAATTGTTAGGGGACAAGGGACGCCACACTCTGACCTGGATTTAGTTGTCATTTTCGACAAGCTGCCTAATGCCTACCGGGAATCATTTCATTTCCAAGGGTTTCCCGTGGAAGCGTTCGTACATGACCCGGAAACATTGAACTATTTTCTTTTTGAGCTAGACCGTCCATCGGGAATCCCCTCGTTGGCGCAAATGATTTTGGAAGGCATTGAACTTCCCGCACCCAGTGAAGTGTCGCAATCGCTGAAGCAACTTGCGGCTTCCGTGATGGAGGCGGGTCCGCCCGTATTGAGCGATGAGGAAGTTCTGAAGTTGCGTTACAACCTAACGGGTCTGGCCGATGATGTGCGACAGCCCCGTTCAGGAGATGAACTTCTTGCCTCGGGCGCGGAGTTGTATCAGGCATTGGCGGACTATTATTTTCGGTCGAACAATCGTTGGTCCGCGAAAG
>QHXE01000780.1 GCA_003222835.1 Acidobacteriota bacterium
GAAAGCCGCTCACACATTGAAACCATACTTTCGGCTGAGTCGTAACATTCGGGCATAAGTGCTTTAGTATTCGATAGCTCCCGCCCTAGATTCGCAATGCAGTGGCGATGTTTGAGATCGAGACGCACAGACTATCCAAGACCTTTGGCGATCTGGTCGCCGTGCGCGATCTCGACCTGCGAATTCCGAAAGGAACATTGTTTGG
>QHXE01000781.1 GCA_003222835.1 Acidobacteriota bacterium
AGCCCATGGCGAGGTCCTGGAATACGTTCCGCCAAGGCTGCTGGTGTGGAGCTGGGTCGCAAATTGGCACGAGCATCCGGCGCATCCGACGACAGTCCGGTGGGACCTAACTCCCACCACGAAAGGAACGCGAGTCCGCGTGACACATAGCGGTCTGACGCAAGAGCCCATCTCTCGCAAAGACTACCAGAGCGGATGGCAAGGTGTGTTGCGGTTGCTTATTCAGTTTCTCGAGGAGTAGCAAGTGGTTCCAGCATCCAACGGGCAGTGGGGATTCATAGGCCAGCAGAATCCGTGTTCCGGGTACATTGTCGGCCACTCGGAAACTGACCCACTGGCCTTTTTGTTCAGATCCGGCGGGCGCGGCAGGCTTCCGGACGGCGTTCGTGGGAAGCAGTCGTTTTCAACACGCGATCGCGAGATCGATCGAGGACCTTTACGCGTCACGCGGGACGCCGAGCAAATCGAGTCATTGGCTTTAACGCCGTCGGATGATGGATATTCCACCATTCTTCCCTCTCGATGTTCAAAAATCGACGGATTCAGATGATCGCTGACACTTTGCCCTCTGCGTCAGTGCCGGGCAGTGCTTATCCAGAAGCGCCGCGCGGTGTCTATCCAAAAAAGCGTCCATGTCTTGCTTCAGGATCGTATAGTGGCGACACAATTTCAACGCAGGCAGCTCCCCAGAGCGAATCTTCACCTCGACAAACCAGGGAGTCACACCCATGTACTCAGCCGCCTCCACGATGCGATAGCCGCGCTGATCTGTCGAAGCGACGGTGTTTGGCCTGCGAGTCATGTCGCCACCATGCCGAGTCTGGCCTCGCTCCTCTTTTACACGCTCCATGACTCATCCCTTGGCTGAGAGGCAAAACGGTCGATTCCATGCCCGAACCGCTTGCCCAAGGGAAAGGCAAGGGTGAAGGGCAAAGGGCGAAATGGAAGGGCAAGGGGCAAGTGAATGGATTCCGCCTTGTGGTAAGGCAAAGGAAAAGCAACTACCGCCGCGTCCCGGCGCTGATGGCTCTCGTGTTTGCAGTTGCTCTGATTCATTTTGTTTGTCGCAGGAACTCGCGGAACAGTGGGTGGTATAGCTTGTAGCGGCCTCGTCCTGAACGAATGAGCAATCCGCGATCCGTTAGCCGACCGAAATATTCGTGTTGGAACTGTTTCGCGAATGGCGTGGGATTGAACTCGTCCTGCTCGGCAGCGGCCAGCGTCCGCAAGAGAAAGATATCCTTATCGGAGAGTTGCGCGAGATCGGACTGAAACTTCTCTCGCTCTAACTGAGCCGATATTTCGGGCCAAAGCTTCGCGGGAGAGTTGTTCCCACGGGCGAGCAATTCTCGGCAGATGAAGGCGAGGAAGTACGGATGGCCGAGCGTCTTCTCGTAGAGCCAGGGCGCGAGAAATTGAACATTGTCTTCCCGTTCAAAGACCGCTTTGGCGTATTCCGAGCTTTCGTCAAATGTGAACGGTGCCAGAATGAGTTTGTTGTAGAAGCGGACGGCAGGTTCCGCGAAACTTCGCACTGCGGAGAAATAATCGGGCTTCGCTGAGAAGCAAACGCTGAAATTCATCCCCTCGATCGCAAACGCCTGAAACTGGTCGCGAATTATCAAACCCGTATCGCCGGATGCGAGGGAGAGGTTTTGAAGATCGTCCAAGAAGAATACTGCGCCAGCTAATTGCGCGGGGCGAATGAAGTGATGCCAGGCTTCCGACAAGCTGTGGCGCAGCAGTGCGCTGCCTGATGTGAGGAAGCGCCGAGGAAGTTCGCGCTCAGCCGTGATCGGGCCTGCCTTGAACTGCTTGAATTTCCAATTTCGCGCTTCGACGCGGAGCCGTGCTGTAAGCGAATCGGATGACGCGAGGGCATCTGCTAACTTGTCGCAGAGGGATTCGGCGAACCGGAGATAGTCTTCGATGTCCTGGGAAATCGAGAGATGGACCGGCAGCATTGCAGGATCAATCTGTCGGCATCAGTGGGCCAGTTTGAAAAGCAGACTGCTCTTGCCGATACCCCAGTTTCCGAGGACAGCGAACGATGGCATCCTCTTCGCAAAGACACTCTGACGAAGGGCCGCTTTGAACGATTCGATTTCCTGTGCCCGACCAATGAAATCCGCAGGATTGGCCGGAAAACTCGGCTCAGGCAGCATGGGGATCAAACCTCAAGAAAATCAAAAATCTCAATTAGGACTTTGAGTATGTTGAGTTTTTGGTGGGCTGCACCGAGGGGCGGCAAGCTTTGCCGCCCCTCGGTGCA
>QHXE01000762.1 GCA_003222835.1 Acidobacteriota bacterium
CGAATCCGGTCTCCAACCCAATTGATGACGCGCAGACTTTCGTGCGTTGGCAGTATCGAGATTTTCTCAATCGCGAGCCGGACGCAGACGGTCTCGCTTTCTGGATTAACGAGATCACTTCCTGTGGCAGTAACGCACAGTGCATTGAAGGCAAACGCATCAACGTGTCGGCAGCGTTCTTCCTCTCGATTGAATTTCAACAGAGCGGCTATCTCGTCTATCGCTTCTACAAATCTTCGTTCGGCAATCTGCCAAACTCACCAGTGCCGATCAAGCTGAACGAGTTTCGGCCTGATGCCCTGGGGATCGGACGAGGTGTGATTGTGGGACAAGCCGGATGGGAAACCGTCCTGGAAAACAACAAGCAGGCTTTCACTTCTGAATTTGTGCAGCGCACGCATTTTGCTTCGACCTATCCCAACGCAATGACGCCGGCAGCATTTGTCGACACGTTGTTTGCAAATGCCGGCGTCACGCCAGGAGATGCTGAACGCACGGCAGCGATCAACGAGTTCGGCTCGGCAGCCACGATCAGCGATACGTCTGCGCAAGCGCGCGCCTTGCGACGGGTAGCTGAGAACTCGACTCTGGGGCAACAGGAATTCAATCGCGCGTTTGTCTTGATGCAGTACTTCGGATATTTGCGCAGAAATCCAAACGATGCGCCCGAACCAACGCTCGACTTTCAGGGCTACAACTTCTGGCTAGAAAAGCTGAACACTTTCAACGGCAACTTCGTCCAAGCCGAGATGGTCAAGGCGTTTCTCATTTCGAGCGAGTATCGTCAACGCTTCGGCCAGCCGTAACCGGCACACAATGGCATAGCAGGGCAAACTCTTAAGGAGAAATGTAGGTAAAACGGACCGATAGAGGTCGCAAGCTAAACTCTATCGTTAAGCGCGGCGATTCCCGGCAGTTCTTCGCCTGTCAGGAACTCGCCTTCACAGTGATTCGCGTTGGCAACGAGCCGTTTCAGGTCGAGGACAGTGGAGACCGCATCGCTCACGGTCTTATACATCTTCCAGTTTCCAGCGAGGACAGGTTTTCCCCATAAGGTTAGTGGCCGTTTTGCTTAGCCCCAAACAGTGCGGAAGAGGAAAAGACTCATGCCCCTCGTCGCCTTCGCGACTGTGGCCGCGCACGTAAGTTTGGAGTTGTTAACGCTTTAGCACGCCTCTTTCCTTCGACGGGGTTAGTGCCCCAGCCTCGACCCCGAGCTACAAGTTCAAGCTGGCTTATATCTAGATCGTCTAAGGGATCGACTTCATCCAACTTAGAGCGCTTCTCCGTTTTCTTCCTGGTAAGCTTCGGTTTCATAACGATTAGATTTGCGCGCGCTGATTAATCGAGTTCGCTTCCGTTCTGTAAAGGCTTACCTCTTCGGCGATTAATCCATATTCCAGTGTCTGCTGGCCTTTGACCAACTCCGCATCGGCACACAAGGCACACAGACCTCTACTCGGTGATCACCGGTTGGTAAGCGCTGCCACTCCCGGCAATTCCTCACCAGCCAGAAACTCCAGCGTGGCGCCGCCGCCGGTCGAGATGTGCGTGATGCGATCGGCGACGCCCGCTTGTGTTACTGCAGCGACTGAATCGCCACCGCCGACTATTACGATCGCGCTCCGATCGGCGGCGTCGGCGACGGCATGCGCGATGCCAATCGTGCCTTGATCGAAAGGCGGCTCTTCAAAAACGCCCATCGGGCCATTCCAGATGATTGTTCTCGCGTCGTTCAGCGCGTTGGTGAAATGCGTCACCGTCTCGACGCCGATGTCCATGCCTGCGTGGCCGGCATTGGTGAATTCAATCGGGATGGTCTTAGCCAGAATCTCTTGCCCTTTCACCGGTTCGTAGCTGTCAACAACTTGATGATCGGTCGGAAGCAATAACTCGACACCCTCCGCTTCGGCCCGTTTCCTAATCTCAGTGGCCGTTTGCAGCATATCGTTTTCGACGAGTGATTTCCCGACGGTGAATCCTTCGGCCTTTAAAAACGTGTAAGCCATCGCCCCGCCAATCAAAAGCTTGTCGACTTTGCGATCGATGAGTGCGTTGATGACCGTCATTTTATCGGAGACTTTTGCGCCACCGAGAATTGCGACGAAGGGGTGCTCCGGATTGTTAATGACGCGCCCGAGATATTCCAGTTCCCTCTCCATCAACAAACCGGCCGCGCATTGCTTCACG
>QHXE01000763.1 GCA_003222835.1 Acidobacteriota bacterium
AATGGGACGCAGCCTTGTTCAGCACGATGTTCGCGAAAGCATCGCTGTCATCACGCTCAACGATCCACCCGCGAATACGTATTCCTACGAGATGATGCAGCAGCTCGATGCATGCATTCTCGAAGCTCGCATGGACGAGAGCGTACAAGTGATCGTGATCACCGGTAGCGGTGAAAAATTCTTTTGCGCCGGCGCGAATATTCAAATGCTCAGCAGTGTGACTCCTGAATTCAAATACTATTTCTGTCTGCACGCGAACGAAACTTTGTTGCGGCTGGAGCAGACGCCGAAGCTGGTTATCGCGGCAATCAATGGTCATTGCGTCGGGGGCGGTTTGGAAGTCGCGATGGCGGCGGATCTTCGCATCGCGCGCGGCAATGCCGGCAAGATGGGCTTGCCGGAAGTCAGCTTGGGCGTGCTGCCAGGAACGGGCGGAACCCACCGCTTGTCCCGCCTGGTCGGCAAATCACGAGCGATTGAGTTAATGGCGACCGGCGAGTTATTTGATTTCGAGAGGGGGCGCGAACTTGGACTCGTCAATCAAATCTTTGACGCTGAAACGGGCGAATTGTTCATGCAGCAAGTGATAAATTATGCGCGCCAGTTCACGACGCCGAACAAAGCTGCGCGCGCGGTCGGCCGCATCAAGCGCGCCGTGCAAACCGGCTCGGAAATTCCCTTTGCATCGGCGCTGGCGCTCGAACGCGAATTGCAGCAGCAACTGTTTCTTTCAGAAGACGCGAAAGAAGGTTTGGACGCGTACGTCAATAAGCGCAAGCCGCAGTTCAAGGGAAAGTAATGTGGAGTGCGCCGGCAGAGCGAAGCGGCGACGGCGCTTTAGATCTATCACCGCAGTTTCAAGGTAATCCAAAGCGGTGTCGCGCTCCGCTTGCCACCGCACTCCAAAGCCATGTCGGACGAACTAATCACAGTCGCCGAAGACGATCGTATTGTCACGATCACGCTTAACCGGCCTGAGCGCCTGAACGCTCTCGTCGGGCACATGCGTCGCGATCTCGCTGAGGCTCTAGAAGAAGCCGGTAGTGATCCTGATGTTCGCGTCGTCTTGATAACGGGCGCGGGGCGAGCATTTTGTGCGGGCGGCGACGTGCACTTCATGGCCGAGTTGGTTGAGCGCGGTGATGCGGAAGAATTTGCTCGTCTTCTCGGCGCCGCGCGAAGAGTGATATTGGCAATTCGACAAATGTCGAAGCCTGTGATCGCTTCGATTTCCGGACCGGCCTCGGGAGCAGGATTCAATCTCGCCCTGGCGTGCGATCTGCGCATTGCCTCATCGACGGCCACCTTCAGCCAATCATTCGTCAAACTTGGTTTTCATCCGGATTGGGGTGGAACATATTTCCTTCCGCGCCTGTTGCCGTCGAACATCGCCTGTGAATTATTCTTTCTCGGAGACGCGATTGACGCAGACCAGGCCTTACGGCTAGGCCTGGTCAATCGCGTCGTGGCTCTCGAAGAATTGGAGAGTGAAACGCGAAAATTGGCCGAACGTTTGCGCGACGGGCCGGCAGTTTCAATCGCCGCCGCCAAGCATGCCGTCTACGCGAGCGAGCACGATTCCCTGGAGCAGATGCTGCAATATGAAGTCGAAGCCCAACTCCGATGTTTCGAATCTGAAGACGGCCGCGAAGGCGTGCGCGCCTTTCTGGAGAAGCGGCAGCCA
>QHXE01000764.1 GCA_003222835.1 Acidobacteriota bacterium
AGGAACCCTATGCAGCCGTTTGGCAGAGCAGAATGTACGGCTTCGGGTTGTAACCTGTCAATATTGTTGGATCAAACTCTCAAGTTTGTCGATCTAAGCCCAATCAACTTTCGGATGCATCGTGTGCCACTTGGTCCCTTTTTCGAATGCAAGAGCGACGCGCAGCGGTGATGCTTCATCATACAAGCCGCCGGTGAACATGATCGCTCGTGGCAGGCTCGGCGTGCTCGTGAAACCGCAGGGAACGCAGACCGCTGGGTGTCCGGTTAGGTTGGTAATGATCAGGCTCGCACTGCCGGGCGCGGGCGAGACGAAAACGTCCCACTGCGACATCAGCTTATCCATCTCGCGCATCAGCAGCACGCGCGCGCGTTGCGCTCTCAGATACTCAACAGCGGGAATGAAGCGTGAAGTGCGAAATGAGTTTGGCCAATCGTTCGCGTCCTGCCCGGAAAGCTGATTCACTCGCCCGTCGCGGGTGATGTCATCGAACGCGGTCGCTGCTTCCGCCGTCAGAATATAGCGAATGTTCTGCGTCGGAAACTTTGGCAGCTCGATAGGCGTCATCTTCACGCCGGCTTTTTCCAAGGCCGCTAACGCTTCCTTATACATCGCATTGCGCTGCTCGGTTTGCTGTCGCTGCTGATCGGTAGCGTTTGGTTGAGGGGTCGCTTCGAATTCAGTTTTCAGATAGCCGACGCGCAAGCTGCTCAGCGGAACGTCGGCGGACCAATTGAAGGGAGCGTCGCCGACGGTCAGGTCGCGTTGATCCGGTCCGTAAATCGCATTGAGCGCGGCGGCGCAATCTTCGACGCCACGACAGAGCGGTCCAATTTTATCCATCGTCCAGCTCAAACCCATTGCTCCGTAGCGACTCACGCGGCCATAGGTCGGGCGCAAACCAGTCACGCCGCACGTTGACGACGGCGAAACGATTGAGCCGAGCGTTTCGGTCCCGATCGAAAAGCCAACCAGCCCGGCGGAAGTGGCCGATGCGGGACCTGCCGAAGATCCGCTTGAGCCGTTGCGATCTTCATTCGGCGCCCAAGGATTGCGCGTGACGCCGCCAAACCATTTTGCGCCCTGTGCCAGCGCGCCCATCGAGAGTTTGGCGACCAATACCGCGCCCGCGTCACGCAAACGCTCAACGACCGTGGCGTCGTAATCGATCACTTGAGCGCGATAAGGCTCGGCGCCCCAGGTCGTCTTGATTCCCTTAGTCGCAAACAAATCTTTTGCGCCCCAAGGGATGCCGTGCAATGGCCCGCGATACTTGCCGCGCTTAAGATCGTTGTCCGCGTCCTGCGCCTGCTTCATCGCCAAATCTTCGGTGAGCGTGACCACGCACAAAAGTTTCGGCCCGTACTTTTTCAGCCGCCCGAGATACATCTTGGTAAGTTCAACGGACGAAACTTTCTTGGTTCTGATCAGCTCCGCGAGTTGCGGCACGGTCGCGAATGCGAGGTCTTCGACCGACTTAAACTGCGCCGGTTCGTGCTTACCAAATTTGAATTTAGTCTTTACTTTGGCTCGCTTAATGTGGAATCCAGGGAGTGCCGGATGAAATGCGATCGCGGGTTCAGTATCGAGCGGTATATCAATCTTGCGCACAGCTTCGTAGTTGTCCAGATTGTTATTGACGCCTCGTTGCGCCATCGCTTCCTGCGCGTCGGTCAATTCAATCCCAATCAGTTTCTCGGCGTTGTGCATCATCTCTTTGGTGATCCGTAGAGGCGGCGTTGGTGAAGGTCGCGGTGAAGGTGACGGCGTCGGCGTCTGCGCGAACGCCTTCAATGGCGACTTCGATACCGCCAGGCCGGCGGCGCCGGCCGCCGGAAGAAGTTTGACGAAACTGCGGCGATTGATTCTGTCGCTCTTCAGTTTTGATTTGTTCATAGAATCCTCGTTGTTGAGCTCCGTAGAAG
>QHXE01000765.1 GCA_003222835.1 Acidobacteriota bacterium
GGCAGCTTAGCATTCAAAAGAGCCAGCGCTACCGGATCGATCAACGTCGCGGGCAGACCATTCGACTGCCGAGGCCTGAACGTCGCGAGCAGGGTTTGCTGTGAACGATCATCCGTCAAGCCCTGTGCAACCAGCACGCTGGAAGTCAGACTGTTCGGCGACGCTCCATTGTTCTCGCGCGTGCCTTGATACGAGACGAAGAAGAACGATCTATTAGTCTTAATTGGCCCACCAAGCAATCCACCAAAAACGTTGCGCTGCAACGTTGGCCGCTTCACGCCGGCGGATTTCAGAAAAGGATTGTTGGCGTTCAATGCGTCATTGCGGAAGTATTCATAAACCGCGCCGTGAAAATCGTTGCTGCCGCTTTTGGTCACTGCCTGGACATTACCACCGGAACCGCGACCAAACGTGGCGTCGTAAAGCGAGGACTGCACCTTGAATTCCTGAATGGTCTCCGGCGCCGGTACGGCCGCGAACGCGGTCGCGTTCGTCTCTAATTTGTTTGCGTCAATGCCATTGAGCTGGAAATTATTCTGCGTCACGCGCGCGCCGTTGACCGAGACGTTTTGTGAGTTGCGGCCCAACGCAGTGTTATTAGGGAGAGCCACAGACGTACCCGGTGAGAGCGCCAGAATCTGTGTGAAGTTGCGCGTCGCGAGCGGCAGCTCCGACACCGCGCTTGAATTCCTGAATCGTTTCCGGCGCCGGGACGGCCACGAACGCGGTCGCGTTTGTCTCTAATTTATTCGCATCAATGCCATTCATCTGGAAATTATTCTGCGTCACTCGCGCGCCGTTGACGGAGACGTTTTGTGAGTTGCGGCCCAACGCAGTGTTATTAGGGAGAGCCACAGACGTACCCGGTGAGAGCGCGAGGATCTGTGTGAAGTTGCGCGTCGCGAGCGGCAGCTCTGAAACCGCGCGCGAATCAACGACGCGGCCAAGCTGTGGACCTTCGGCTTGGATTTGCGAATTAACAGTTACCGAGACTGGATCGACTCCGGCCACTGCGAGGCCGATGTCAACTTGCGTGGTTTCGGTGATGAAAACCTGCGCTTCTTTGGAAGCAGAAGCGAAGCCCGTGGCGGTGACTTTTATGCGGTAAACGCCAGGCGGTAAGAGTGACGCGCTGTAGTTGCCTTCATTATCAGTTATGACCTTTCGCTCTTCAGCAGTTGCCTTGCTGCTAACGGTCACTTCGGCGCCGACGATGACTGCGCTGTTTGGATCTCTAACCGTTCCTGCGATGCGACCCGTCGTAGGACTTTGAGCGAGCACACTGACAGAACTCAAAAGGATAAAGGCACAAGGTAAGACGATTGAGGTGGCTCTGCTGAACATCTCGCTCCCACGTTAGCGTGCGCACGAGATTGTGTTTCCAAAGCGCCCGTTGCGTCAAGAGAGACGACATCGCATCTCCGATGTGCCAACAGAAGATAGGTGACTCTCATTCTCACCCGGTTTCAACCGGGTGCTCAGCCGCCGAAGTAATCTGCCCTAACCGTTTTAACGGTTTTCATTGTGGCTAAGTATGCACTTCGAAAACCTCACAAGAGAGGGGAAACCGTTAAAAACGGTTGGAGGGAATTACATGCGCACGCACGCTCACCCGGTTAAAACCGGGTGAGAATGAGAAACATGATAGAACCGACAAACTGTGAAGTTTATCGCACAACTCACTCCGTGAACTTCATCCGCCGAAGCAAGTCTGTGAACCTCGGGTCGGAGCGCAGGCTGTCCCATT
This sequence comes from Acidobacteriota bacterium, assembly GCA_003222835.1. The sequence goes on from QHXE01000765.1 coordinate 1,748, forward strand.
CCGGAAGAACGTTGATGAGGGTTGGTAGACGCTGGTTCTCTTCATACTCTTTTTGCAGGAACTCAAAGGCTCGGTCCTTGTCGCACAGACCTGTATAGATCAAAGCAAATTCCGCTGGGTTAACATGACGTTGTTTTGACCGTTCCTTCAACTCGGCGAGAATTTTCTCCGCTTCGGCTCGTTTGCCCGCCACCGCATAGGTATATCCTAGGAACGGTCTTCCTGATCCTTCGCTAGTCGCGTTCGCGCTCATCTTTTCGGCCTCCGCGATAGCCTCCTCATATCTTCCTTCTGCCAGATAAGAATTTGCGAGATGGTGGTGGGCGCCAAAATAGTTAGGATTCAACTCTAAGGCCTTACGATATTGTTCCATCGCCTGGTCGTGTTGGCCGGCAGAATAAAGGATTTTCCCCAGGTCAGTGTGCAGTGCGGGCGAAAGCGGATCGAGCTCCACGGCCCGTTTCATATGGAGAATAGCTTCGTCGAATCGCCGACTAGCCCAAAGACCTCGAGCATAAAATGCGTGAACATCCGCCGAGTTCGGATCAAGCTCAAGTGCGCGTTGAATCTCCTTGTCCTTAGCCGACCTGTCATCTATCGTGAATGCCAAGACAAAATGAGCGTCTCCAAGCGTATCGTCTAATTCTAATGCCCTTCGGGCGGCCGATTCCATTTTTTCTCTAGCTTCCTTCCGCGGGAACCAATCGCTGGCGCTGGCACTTGCATAGGTGTATGCCAACTGCGCGTAGGCCGGGGCGTAGTTTGGATCCTTCTTGATGGCCTGTTCAAGGTAATCGATGGCTTTCTGGTTTGCTCTCTGGTTCCTGTAGAAGCGGCCCAACAGGTAAAGCTGATAAGCTTCCGGGTTGTCGGTGGAACGCTTCGCCAGCCGCTGCTTCTCCTCGCTCGTCAACTTCAGACGCAGCCTGTCCGTGATCTCCTGCGCGATCTCGCCCTGGAGCTTAAGCACATCGC
>QHXE01000766.1 GCA_003222835.1 Acidobacteriota bacterium
GAGTATCCGGCTCCGAGCTCGGCGCTCCGTGCGATGTCGATGCGAGGCATGATCACACCCAACCGCAGTCTGATACTAAGACCTAGCTTCACTTAGAACCGGCGGATCTCAAAGGGTAGGGGATCGAGCCAGGGCAAATCACGATATTTACTTCCCCCCTAAGGAGTTGTTTTGGGCGTGATAACCGATGGCGCTTCGAAATGCCCATGTTGGTGGGATGAAGCTTGCGTACGTGGTAGCAGGCATAGGCGAACCGGTCGTATTCGTTCATGGAATACCAACCGATTATCGTGCTTGGAACAGCCAAATTGAGCCCTTCTCAAGCAAGTATCAAGTGATTGCTTACAGTAGACGTCTCGCTCAGCCAAATCAGAATAGCATGGACTACGAGAAGAGCACGATCGAAACCAATTCCGCAGATCTTGTAGGCTTGATAGAACAACTCGGAATTTCGCCAGTTCATTTGGTGGGTCATTCCTACGGCGGCTTCGCCTCAGCGTTCTGCGCATCAACCAACCCAGAATTGATTCGGACTCTCACGCTGATCGAACCGGCCGTCTCAACTATTCTATTGAAGAATTTGAAGAGCAAGTCAGAATTCTTAGCCCTATTCCTCGCACATCCTTTTGTAGCCATCTCGGCCGCCAAGTTTCAGCGAAACTCGTTGGATCCCTCACTGAAGGCATTTCGCCAGGGAGATTTCGATGCTGCGCTCAGATTCAATCTTGACGGCATAATGAATCGGCATGGAGCATTCGAAAAGTTTCCTGAACCAGTGCGCACAATGGTAAAGGAGAATGAGAGAACCGTCGGAGAACTAATGGCTGAAGTCCCGGTGTTTGGCAGAGAAGAAGCGTCCAAGATATCCGCGCCAACACTTCTGATCCACGGAACCGAAAGCCCGGCGGTACTGCACGCTATTGTCGACCGTCTTGGAAAGGCGATTCCCAAAAGCGAAGTCTCAACGATCTCCGGAGCCGCACACTTCCCGCACTTCGAAAAACCCCAAGAATTCAATCAACTGGTGCTAGGTTTTCTCTCGAAACACTCATCCTATTGAATAGAACCGAATCCTAGGGCTGCACAGTTGGACGTTTACCTCGTCGATGGCACCTACGAGCTGTTTCGCCACTTCTATGCTATGCCTCCCCATTTGAACGGGCAGGGTGAGGAGGTTGCTGCAACGCGTGGAGTGTTGGGAAGTATTGCTGGAATGCTTGAATCAGGAGTTACACACATCGGGGTCGCGACCGACCATGTGATCGAGTCTTTCCGCAACGATCTGTGGCCGGGGTACAAGACTAGTGAGGGTGTCGATCCTCGCTTGCTTGCACAGTTCCCGCTGCTTGAAGAGGCGCTCGAAGCCATGGGAGTTGTAGTCTGGCCGATGGTCGAATTAGAGGCCGACGACGCTCTCGCTGGCGCGGCGTTGTCTCTTAGCAGAATCTCTGCAGTGTCGCGCGTTTACGTCTGCACTCCCGACAAGGACTTGGCACAGTGCGTGAAGGATGATCGTGTAGTACAGCTTGATCGTCGAGCGCGACAAGTCCGGAACGAGGCTGGGGTCCGTGAAAAGTTCGGCGTCTCGCCAACGTCTATTCCCGACTATCTCGCGCTTGTGGGGGACACTGCGGATGGGTATCCCGGTCTCACAGGTTGGGGCGATAAGTCTGCTGGAGCGGTTATGGGTTTCTACGGGCAACTGGAAGCTGTTCCTAAATCAGCCGTGGACTGGCAGGTTACAGTTCGGAGAGCTGGCAGTCTTGCTGAAACTCTGCAAGAGAACTTCAAGCTCGCGTTGCTATTTCGAGATCTCGCCACCCTGCGAACGAAAGAACCGAGGATCCGCTCGGCGAACGAACTTCGTTGGCGTGGACCCGGCCCCGCTTTTGACGCCATATCCGAGCGACTTGACGATCCTCAACTAGTCAACCGGGTCGCTGACATTGCCGCTAAACGACAAACAAAGAGTCGCAGTTCAGACCGTCGATGACAGGTCAAAGAAGTGGTTGCAGCCAAAGGTGTCACACACGTCACATTTGAGGTAGAGAAGTGAAGCTATTATTCATAGCAAAAGATGATACGCGGGCATGATTTTGGCCGATGATGAATAAGAATTGTCGTCTTCCCATCGAAAGTCCCTATACTCTCTGATTACAATCATTGGTCTCGGCTACTTCGTAATATTTGCCACGTTCCAATTCCTGGCTGACTGGCTTGGAGGGACGATACCGTTTTTCGACTAGTATCACGTACTCTTTATCGTTCTCTTTCTCGTCTCCATCCTTCTTGTATTTACTAGGCCAAGAATCGGCTACTTGGTGAGCATAGTCGTTGGGCTCGTGGCTGTCACAATTTTCACTCCATTCACTTTTGTAAAGGGACTTTCCAGCCCGGCTAACGT
>QHXE01000767.1 GCA_003222835.1 Acidobacteriota bacterium
CCATTTAAAGGAAGCTTAAGAAATGAGCACACCAATGCCTGCGTTTGAACACGACATAAAAGATATTTCTTTAGCGCCTCACGGGAAAAAACGCACTGATTGGGCCGAGCGTGAGATGCCGGTCCTGCGTTTGATTCGCGAGCGGTTTGCTACTGAACAGCCATTGAAGGGCACTCGGCTGATCGCCTGCGCCCACATCACGACGGAAACAGCGAACCTTGCGCGCGCTCTGCAAGCGGGCGGCGCTGATTCTCTTTTGATCGCTTCCAATCCCCTTTCGACTCAGGACGATGTCGCGGCGTCTTTGGTTTCCGATTACGGCATTCCGGTGTTCGCAATGAAGGGTGAAACCACCGACACTTATCGGCGCCACGTGCAGACGGCTCTGGACTTCGAACCGGATGTAATTATCGACGATGGCTCAGACGTTGTGGCCACGATGATTAAAGAGAAGCCGGAGTTGAAGAACAAGATTACCGGAACAACGGAAGAAACCACGACGGGCATCGTGCGTCTGCAGGCGATGCAAGCCGCGGGCGTACTTACCTTCCCTTCCATCGCCGTCAACAACGCACAGACCAAACACCTCTTTGACAATCGTTACGGCACGGGCCAATCAACTCTCGATGGCATTATTCGCGCGACCAATATCCTACTGGCCGGCCGGACTATGGTCGTCGTTGGTTACGGATGGTGCGGCAAAGGCCTGGCGTTGCGCGCCCGCGGTATGGGAGCGAACGTCGTGGTAATTGAAGTGGATCCCATTAAAGCGGTGGAAGCCGTGATGGATGGATTCCGCGTGATGCCGATCGCTTCGGCAGCTTCGATCGGCGACATCTTTGTCACCGTCACCGGTAATCGTCACGTCATCGATCGCGATCACTTTGCGGTGATGAAAGACGGCGCCATCGTTTGCAACAGCGGGCACTTCGATCTCGAGCTAAATCTCGTCGCGCTGCGCGAACTGTCCGAAGCGCCGATGCACGTCCGTCCATTTGTCGAAGAGTACAAACTCAAATCCGGGAATCGAATCATCGTCCTGGGCGAAGGCCGCCTGATCAATCTCGCCGCCGCCGAAGGCCATCCCGCCAGCGTCATGGACATGAGCTTTGCCAACCAGGCCCTCTCAGTCGAGTATCTGGTGAAGAACAAAGGTAAACTCGATCCCGGTGTGCATCTGCTGCCTCCTGAGGTGGACCAGGAGATCGCCAGTCTTAAACTGCGAAGCTTGGGAATCTCAATCGACAAGCTGACCGCGGAACAACTTGAATATCTCTCAAGCTGGGAAACCGGCACGTAGTCATTTTCCATTTGTCATTCTAAATTTGTCACTTTGACATTGAAGTTCGGCCGCGGAAACTTCTCTTCTCCGCGGCTTTTCCTTTGTCATATTGTGCTTAGCTGCTCTCGGGCCCTTCTAATGGAGGTTTTAGCTGCCAGCGTTCAGCGTTCATTCCGGTTGCCTCTCGGCAAAGAGGTGGGTTTTCTTCCGAAGGCGTAAACGCGCCGGGTCGGATACTCAAACTCGTACGGCTCTCGGTCTACTATTCCTTCGACTTCGAAACCGGCCGCCTCAAGATAAACCGCCATCTCCTCGCGCTCGAATAGACAGATGTCGATAGAAACCGGCAGGTCGTACCACTGGTCTCGATGAAGTTCGCCCTCGCCGCGGTGGAACGAAAGCAGAAAGCTTGCGCCTGGTTTCAGAACTCGGTGCATCTCGGCAAGCGCGCGCGGCACATCTTCTCGTCTTAGATGTATGATGGCATAGAAGCAAACGATTCCCGCCAGGTAGCCGTCGGGAATCTCCAAAGCCCGCATGTCGCCTCGTTGAAACGAGATGTCCGGATTCAGACTGTTCGCCCGTTTGACCATCTCTTCTGAAAGGTCGATTCCGCACATGCTCACTTCGCGATCCTTGAGATAACGTGCGATCTGGCCCGGCCCACAGCCGATTTCACAAACTTTGCCTTGACCGCGCACCCTTTCAGCAAACTGGTCGAGCAGTTCGCGATCGAATGGCTTTCGCTGCAATTCATCGAAGAACTCATCTGCGTACCGCTTCACCACTCGATCGTAACTGGCTTCGAGCACTGATTTTTCTTCATTCATTGATTATTTGAAACAGCCTAAAGGTTGAACGCTGAACCGTCACAGTCAAAGCTCAGAGTTCAACCTTTAGGTTGCGTCTCCTGTGGTTTGAAAACCGATCTTCCGCAGCAAGTCAGCGAAGCGTGAATCGACACGCAGACGATCGAAGCGCGGATCGACTGAGAGGTAGATCACCCACTCGGCGCGCTGTTCGTAGGCTCTTACCAACCAATCAAACGCTTTGCTCTCCTCACCCAAACTCAGAAAGAGCACCGACATCTGATACGGCGAAACATACCTTGAAGCTGCCAGCTCTTTCAACTGCTTTAACACATCGTGCGCATCTTCGGTTCGTCCCGACAGCGCGTAGGACTTTCTCTGCTGTTCGAAAACCCAACCGAGCCAGAGATAGACACGATGGCGATTCGGTTCCAGTTCGAGAGCCTTTTGATAGAGATCGATTGCCCGATCGTATTGTCGCGTGTAATGAAACATCTGGCCCAGATCCCCGTGCGCGGTGAGTGACAGCGGATCAATTTCCAGCGCCCGCCTGGCTTCCGCAATTGCTCTCTCAGGTTGCGCATTGAACAACAAATAGAATGCGTACCACTGATGGGCCTGTGCGTGATTCGCATTGAGTTTGATGGCGCTCTTAAATGCTGCTTCGGCTTCTGCCCACTCAAAGCAGTGCATGTTGGCATGTGCGAGCGAGGCATATGCTTCAGCCAGAGCGTTGTCAATCTCCAGAGCACGCAGCGCGGCCTGCTTCGCCATTGCAAATGCGTCCTTTGAAGGCACCGCCGCCAAACCAACATCGCCCCGGAACGCATAGCAGTCGCTGATGCCGGCATAGGCCAGCGCATACTTCGGATCGATTGCGATCGCCTGCTGAAAGCATTCCAGCCCTTTCTGCAATCTTTCGACGGTGCGCTTGTTCCAATGGTAGCGGCCTTTGAGATAGAGTTGGTAAGCTTCGGCGTTTTGGGTGTGGCGCCGGGTTAGTCGCCCCTTGTCCGCACCGCTCAGTCTCAGTCGCAATGTCTCAGCGATTTCTCGAGCGATCTCTGCCTGCACCTCGAAGATATCTGCAAGCCTTCGGTTATAGGTCTCTCCCCAAAGCTGCGAGTCATTCTCGACATCTATCAACTCTGCCCCGATGTTCAGAATATCCCCCAGCTGACGAACTCTGCCGGTCAGCACAGCCTGCACATCCAGAACCCGCCCGACTTCGCGCGGATCAACCTCTTGACCCTTATAGCGGAAGACGGTGCTGCGGGCCACCACTCTGAGCTTAGGCAGTTGAGACAGGCTGTTGATAATGCTTTCCGTGATGCCGTCGCTCAAGTATTCCATGTTTGGATCGGCGGGGATGTTCGCCAGCGGCAAGATAGCCAGCGATTTAATGACCTTACGAGAAGTTCGCTTTCGCGACGACGATTTCAGGACGGTCCTGGTTGAAGATGCGGAAGCAAAGTTTTCGATTGGCACCAGACCGGTCCGTCGCAGCAGATCAGCAAATCTGGGATCTGAGCGAAGCGAATCAAACTTTGGTTCTACTTTCCGCGTGAAGAGGTCGACCGCATGTTTCTCAAAAGCCCGCTCGAGCCATGCGAATGCCTGGTCCTTCTCGCCCAGTCCGGCGTGGACGATCGCCAAATGATACGGCGGGACATGGCCGCGCTGCGACCGCTGTTCCAACTCACGAAGCAACTTTATGGCTTCGTCCCGTTGTCCCGCTGCGGCATAGGCGAATCCGAGAAACGACAGTACCTCTGTCCGGTCTGTTGAACCTTCACCCGCCTTATGAAGCTCACGAATGGCCTC
>QHXE01000768.1 GCA_003222835.1 Acidobacteriota bacterium
TGATCGCCAGTTTCTCATCCCAAGCCGCCTGGCAAACTCGCTTCGTCCCAACGAGCGCCGGTTTCTGCTGAACGCGCCCTTGTTCGCCAACGACACGATTCCCAGCTCAAACGCGGTGCTCTATGATAGCTTTTTCAATTTCGGAACCGAGGACATCCTGGGGCCAGTGGGTCAAATAGAAATTGCCGGCTTTAGTCCGGTCGGCGTCGACGTCTTTAACTTCCCTCAGCAGCGCGTCAACAATACTTATCAGTTGGCTGACAATCTGAGCCTTCGCATCGGCAATCACAGTTACACGTTAGGTGGAGATTTTCGGCGAACTGAATTGCACAGCGATTTGCCGCGCAACGCGCGACCGCTGCTGGTTTTCAATGGCACTCCCGGCGCTCAGCGCGCTTCGACGGGTGGGGTCCAGTTAACCGGATTCTTGCGTCCCATCGATCTGGCGGCCGCTTCCGCGCCTAGCGGGGTTTTGCAGGTCGTGCAAACCAGTCCCGATTCCAGAATCGATCTGCATTATTACCAGTACAATTATTTCGCGCAGGATGATTGGCGCGCGCGGCCAAATCTTTCCCTGTCGCTGGGCTTGCGTTACGAATACAACTCACCCGTCGCGGAAAGCCAGCGACGAATCGAGAAGACCTTCAATGATTCTTCACTCGCGCTAGTGCCAGGCTTAGCAAAGTTCCTGGCCGGCAGGCAAAGGATTTACGATCCGGACCGAGACAATTTTGGACCCAGAGTAGGGTTTGCTTATTCAAAGCATCTAATGGGTGGCACGTCGGTCTTTCGCGCCGGCTACGGAATTTTCTACGATCAGGCGATCGGAGCCGTCGTGAGCCAATCGCGAAACGTCTTTCCAAACTTTCTTACCATGAATTTTGCCGGCGGGCTTCAGCGGGAAGGCGGCGTGGGCTTCAATATTTCAGATCCGACAAAACCATTTTTCCCATGCACGGATGCCAACGGCACGCGCTTTCTACGAATCGTTCAACCGGGCACGCTGAATACTCTCAACCCGGCGGTTCCGCTTTCTTGCCTGGTGGCTATCAATTCGTCTTTTCCCGGCGGCTTTGGATTTACCTTGCCCGAGCGTAAGTTGCAGATGCCGTCAGCGCAGCACTATTCATTAACCTGGGAACAGGAGCTGAATCCGAATACTGTCGTCTCTCTGGCATTTGTCGGCACGCGCGGCAGCCATCTGCTGCGATTGACGACGCCAAATCTTGGCCCTAACGCCCTCCTTATTCCTACCGTGATTAATGTCGTCAGCTTTCAACCGAATGTCTCCGGCGTGGCCCTCGGACCTGGCCAACTGCCCGCCGGCAACGGCATCTCAGGCGGCCGTCCCGTGGATCGAGCGGGTTCGGTAGCGATTTATGAATCTTCCGCAAGCTCACATTACGATTCACTTCAATTGCAATTACGCGGCAGGTTTCATCGCTCGACGCAGTATCAAGTTTCTTACACGGTATCGAAAGCGATCGATGACGTCTCGGATATTTTCGATCTGGCAGGCGCGCCGGCCTTGCCGCAAAACAGTTTGACGTTTGCAGGCGAACCTGGTCCGGCAAACTTCGACGTGCGTCATCGCTTCACGTACAGCTTTATTGCTTCGCTTCCCAATCTGAAAGGGCGGCAATGCCTGATGCGTGCCTTGTTTGGGAACTTTCAAATTGCCGGCAGCGGCAGCCTGCGAACAGGACAGCCGTTCACGGTCAACAGCATTTTCGACGTAAATCTCGATGGCAATCTCACCGATCGTCTCGACAACACTAATGGACTGGTGGTCACGGGAGATCGCCGCCAACCATTGCGGTTAACCACGGCCGATCCGACCACTTTGCTGGCGCCCATTGGACAGGACGGACGCGTGCGCCGGAACACTTTTCGTGCCGGGAATGTAATTGAACTCGACCTTTCGCTCAGCAAGAACCTCTACATGTTCGGCAGCCGTCGCCTGCTTTTGCGAGCGGATATTTTCAATTTCATAAACCGCGC
>QHXE01000769.1 GCA_003222835.1 Acidobacteriota bacterium
AAGATGGGCGGCAGCAAAAGATTACGCATTTCACCTACTACGTTGCTGAAAGTGCACCAGGGGAAAAGCCTACAAAGCCCGTGACGGTTGACAAGAACGCTCCGCCGGTTCCGCCCAGTCGCCTAAAACCCGAAGACATCCGCCGCACCATTGCGCTGGTGGTTGACGATCTTGGTCTGTCTTTTGAGAGCACGTATTACGTTCGCCGCGCGCTTAAGAAATTTGTTGACGAGCAGATGCAGCCGGGAGATCTGGTGGCCATCATTCGCACCAGTGGCGGCATGGGCGCGTTGCAGCAATTCACTTCGGATAAACGGCAACTCAATGCAGCTATCGAACGGGTGAAGTGGAATGCGATTGGGCGAAGCGGAGTCGGCGCCTTTGCGGCCATCGAACCGCCGACGCCTGGCCCCGGCGGCGCTGATATTGACACCTTCAATGAAGAGGCCAATCAGACTCGTCAGGACATGTTTGCGGTGGGCACGCTCGGAGCAATCAGTTATGTCGTGAAGGGCTTGAAGACTCTGCCGGGCCGCAAGTCAATTCTCTTGATCTCTGATGGCTTTCGCATTTACAACCTGGACGATCCGACGCGCAATTATCTCGCGCGCGAAAAACTTAACCGCCTGATTGACGAAGCAGGCCGCGCTTCGGTGGTGATTTACACGATGAATGCGACTGGTTTGCAGACTCTGGGCTTCACCGCTGCCGACGATTTATCCGGCCGCGATACACAGCAGTTACAAGACGCGATGACCAGTCGCCGGAACGCGGCCTTTGAAACGCAAGCGGGCCTCGACTTTCTGGCGCGCCAAACCGGCGGCATACCTATCCGAAATACGAACGATTTGAGCGGCGGCATCAAGCGCGTGATGGAAGATCAGAAAGGCTATTACCTGATCGGCTACCGGCCTGACAACGCGACCTTCGACGCCCGCACCGGTCGTCGCACGTTTCACCACCTCACATTAAAGGTAGCGCGTCCGGGAAAATTCAACGTGCGCATGCGGAATGGATTTTTTGGCGTCAGCGATGAAGATAAGCCCGTGCAGCGGACGCTGGCGCAGCAAATGTTTGACGCGCTCGCAGCTCCATTTGCGGCGAGCGGCGTACATCTGCAACTGACTTCCCTGTTCGGCAACGACGCGAAAGCGGGCTCTTTCATGCGTTCGGTATTGCACATCGACGGTCATGACCTCACGTTCACTGACGAAGCAGATCATCTTCACAAGTGCGTGTTCGACGTGCTGGCAATGACCTTTGGAGATAATGGCGTGCCCGTCGATCAGAACGGCAAGACTTATACGCTCAAGTTACCCGAAGAGTGGTACAAGCGAACACTGCGCGATGGTCTGGTCTATTACGTCACGGTTCCGGTCAAAAAGCCTGGCGCTTATCAGTTGCGCATGTCTCTGCGCGATACGAACACTGAGCGCATTGGTTCTGCCAGTCAATTCGTCGAGGTTCCGGATCTCAAAAAGAATCGTTTGGCACTTTCGGGACTCGCATTGAGTGGCGTAATGCCCACTAGCAAAACAACTCAGTCAAACCAATCGCCCGCGAATCAAGCCGTGGCTAATCAGCCCGCTAGTGATTTGAACTCAGCTACGTCGGTCGACCAAGAAGGCATCGAGCGGGGCAATGCGGAAGCGTCTCCGGCGGTGCGCCATTTTCGTAGCGGGATGCTGATGAACTACGCGTTCTTTATCTATAACGCGCACCTGGACAAAGCCACGAACAATCCGAAGTTGACGACACAGGTGCGGCTGTTTCGGGATGGCAAACCCGTCTTCACCGGGAATGAGAATGCTTTCAAGGTACTCGCGCAAGCTGATCTGAAACGGTTGTTAGCCGGTGGCTCGATTCAGCTCGGCACCAATCTGCCGCCCGGTGAATACGTATTTCAAGTGATCGTGAACGATGCGATGGCCGACGAAAAGCATCGTACCGTGAGCCAGTGGATGGATTTTGAAATTGTGAAGTAAACTTGTCCGAACAAACCTTAGCTCGCTGCGTTGCCCTAAGCTCACACGCCTTTTCGATAAACGATCCAACACCAGGTGGCTAAACCAAATCGTCCGAGAAGACGATGCCACGCACTCGCTCGCCACGCGGGCTGCCTGGTCTCTCGGTAAATAATCTGCAAGCCGCACTTCTCTCCGAGCAGCTCGAGGCTCTTGATTGAAAACACCCAATTGTGATGGCCCAGCGCCAGGTGTTTGTACGGCCGCTGCTTCAATTTGAACTTCGAAAGGGCATCTTTGAGCCGGGAATCGAGGCTTTGATAGTTGGGAACGACTACTACGACCAGGTATCCTTCGGAATTCAACAACTCCTTGCATCTCCCGATCATCGAAAGCGGGTCGTCGGTATGTTCCAGGACGTGAAGCAGCGTGATGATGTCATACTTCCGGGCGAACCGAATGTCCTCCAGCGTGCCGTGGTGAACAGGGAAGCCGCCCTTCGCGGGAACGTTTTGGCTGACGTGCTTTGACAGATCAGTGCCCTCGACATCGTATCCTCTGCGAAGCGCGAGGTGCGGCAAGAGACCGCTGCCTGTGCCCACATCCAAAAGCGACTTACCCTGAGTGTGCGCGGCGATAAAATCAAGGTAGTCATCCACCTGCTGATGCACCGAGGGCTCAAATCGGTCGTAGTCGAAATCCAGATTGCATCCCCAACCATCAAAATATTCGGGATCGTCGTACAGCGCAGCCGTCTCGGCCGCAGTTGATATCGTCGTGCAGACATATTGACAGTTATGGCATTTGTAGATGGGCTTTCCGGTAAAGTCTTCGCCAATACGACGCAGCGGGCGATGGCAGAGGATGCACCGAAGGTCGCATTTGTTGTTTGGGCTCATTAGCAGATCGTGAAAAGACGATCGTGGCTGGCTGCCTTCTTGGAAGACAACTTTTACTACACGCTGTTTTTGTAGCGCAAGCTGAGCCTTGCGAGCAACGAGTTAAGAGATCGTTAGCTTGAGGGGTATCGCAGAACTCCTTTAGGAGTTCAATGCGAATCGTGGATCGAGATGCTGGACGGCATTGCCCTCCTAAAGCAGTGCGGGGACTAAGTCGTTGATGCGGCTATAAACATTCAACCACTACGTGGTTCGACCCTCCCAAAGGGAGAGCATTGCGAGACTTCAAAACCGACATTTGCCTGACCCGCAAGCTGGCAGCTTGCGCTACAATTCGTTCAATGCGGATTCTGCAAATATGTTCGGCCCGTCAAATTGGCGGCGGCGAACGACACCTCGTGGATCTGACGAATGGCTTGGCGCGCCGAGCTCACGATGTTTTCGCGGCTCTGGTTCCGTCGTCTCCTTTGCTCTCCCAGCTTTCAGGGGTGCCAGGGCAGAACATCGTGAAAGTCCCAATGCGCAATGTCTTAAATGTCTCAAGCGCGCTGAAGCTTGCCCGCTTTACCAACGCGAACCGCATTCAGATTATCCACGCGCACGTCGCGCGCGACTATCCACTGGCGGCGCTTGTCGCTCGGAGGTCGTCCGCGCATTTGATCCTTACTCGTCACGTTCTTTTTCCGATGAACAGAGCGCACAAGCTGAGTCTTCGCCGCACGGATCGCGTCATCGCTGTTTCGCAGGCAGTGGCCGACGAACTTCGCGCCCGGCGCATCTTTAGCCCGGAGAATATTGTGTTGATTCATAACGGCATCGATGTGGATCGATTTGCCAGAGGAAGGGAAGACTTCCTTACCAAAGAAGAGGTCGAAAACCAAAAACTGTGCGTGGGCATGATCGGCCATCTCGCGCCGATCAAAGGACAGGAAGATTTCATTCGTGCTGCGGCAATAGTTTGCCGGCAGCGCCCTGACGTTGAGTTCGTGATTGCCGGAGATGACAAATCGCGCACTGGTGAACATCGACGCAGGATAGAAAGGCTGATTGGCGGGCTTAATCTCGAGCAGCACGTCAGTTTGATCGGCTGGGTCGATGACATCGCGCAACTTCTTCCTAAATTCGATCTCTTTGTGTCGCCGTCGCGCTCAGAACCTTTCGGCCTCTCGATTGTCGAAGCCATGGCCGCTGGAGTGCCCGTGATCGCCACCGCGTCCGAAGGCGCGCGCGAAATCATCGATGATCAGCTAGACGGCCGGCTGGTTCCGGTCGGAGATGCAGAAGCTCTCGCGGACGCGATCTCTGGATTATTAGCCGACAGTCATATGCGCGAGCGGCTGAGCGCGGAGGCTCAGAGCAGAGTTCGCGAGCGCTTTTCGCTCGAACGAATGCTTGATGCAACTGAGGAAGTTTACCGTGACGTCGTCCGTTAATTCGTGTGCTCCAAGATTCACTTTCGCATCGGGACCACGGCCCCCACGGTTGGGGGAGATCCGCAATTTCGTAGTAGTTTATTACTCTAGAGACGATGAGTTTATCTCGAAACATCGCAAGACTATCATTGCTCATTATCCTTTTCGCGTTCGTTGGCCTTAGGCCTCAGGTCGTTGGCCAACAGCCTCCGCCAAAATCGCAAGCTGAAGTAATCTCGGTGCAGCAGCCGTCCATAACGGCCAAACAGGCGCAAGAGATCGGCGAAGGC
>QHXE01000770.1 GCA_003222835.1 Acidobacteriota bacterium
CAAAGGTACGGGATGGATTCTCCAGGAACCTGGGAGCTCCTGTGTGTGACCAGCCGAAAGTAGCCAGTGGTACCGGGCTTGAGCGGGACCAGGCCCTGCGGATCTCTCCGGCCGCATGGGAGCGAACGAGGAGAGGATCGGTTGGAGCGGGGAAGTGAAAAACATAAGCAACTCCGTACTCAGCGCAGGAAGTCGTAGTGCTCTGATAGTACTGATGACGCCGGGGAACGCGGCTCGCGCGGACCCAGTCGAGGGAAGCGGGGCACCGTAGTACAGAATCGCTTTTGAGAAACACCGAGGGCGCATTGAAGCCTGAGAGCGTGTCAACGAAACAGGAGCGAATAGCCAAGCTGGCAGCGCAGAATCCAGCGATGGCGTTCACGTCTCTGAACCATTACCTCGATGCCGAGTGGTTGAGGTACGCCTATGAATGCACGCGCAAAGACGGTGCGGTTGGAGTCGACGGTCAGACGGGGCAGGAGTATGCGGCCGCTTTGGAGTCGAACCTGCAAAGCCTGCTCGATCGTCTCAAATCGGGTCGTTATCGCGCGCCGCCGGTTCGACGTCACTACATCGACAAGTCGGACGGTGGCAAGCGTGCACTCGGCATTCCGTCTTTCGAGGACAAGGTGGCGCAGCGGGCCATTGTGATGCTGCTGGAGCCGATCTACGAACAGGACTTTCGGGACTGCTCGTTCGGCTTCCGGTCCGGTCGCAATGCGCATCAAGCGCTTCAGGTCATCCATCGCGGAATCCTGGGCCAGAGAGCTCGATGGGTGTTAGAAGTGGACGTTCGAAAGTACTTCGACAGCATCGATCACGCCAAGTTGCGAGAACTGTTGGCCAGACGAGTCACCGATGGTGTGGTGAAAAGGATGATCGACAAGTGGCTGAAAGCGGGTGTGCTGGAGCAGGGGCAGTTATCCTACCCCAACACCGGTACACCTCAGGGTGGGGTCATCTCACCGATGCTTTCCAACGTCTTCCTGCATCATGTGCTGGATGAGTGGTTTGCCGAGCAGGTGCAACCGCGTCTACTCGGTGGCAGTGCCTTGGTCCGCTACTGCGATGACTTTGTGATGCTCTTTGCGCGCAAAGATGATGCGGAGCGGGTGCAGGCAGTGCTGGGTAAGCGGCTGGCGAAGTTCGGGCTGGAACTCCACCCGGACAAGACCCGGCTGATTGACTTCAGACCGCCGGGCGAGCGCGTCGGTGTGGAAACGACGTTGCCGACGACCTTTACGTTCCTCGGCTTTTTGCACGTATGGGGCAAGTCGAAGAAGGGCAAGGCGACGGTTTGGCAGCACACCGCCAAGGATCGTGTGGTGCGCACGCTCAAGGCGATTAACCAGCAGTGCCGCTTCATGCGGCCGTGGCCGATCGCTGAGCAACATCGTCGTCTTTGCCGGCTGCTGGAGGGGCACTTCGCCTACTTCGGCATCACCGGCAACTATCAACGCTTGGAGGCCGTGGTCCATCAGACGCGGCGGATCTGGCGCAAATGGTTGTCGCGGCGGTCGTGGAAGAGCTATGTCACGTGGGAGCAGTTCCTACGGTTGGTTGCGACCTATCCGTTGCCTGCACCGCGAATCGTCCATCGCTACGCCTGAGTGTGCGCGAACCTGTCCTATGAAGAACCGAATGCGCGAATCGCGCTCGTTCGGGTCTGTGAGGGGCGAGGGCAGCAATGTCCTCGCCTACTCGGAGATTCTCTCCTGCACGTCGATGCACTTTCAGGCACTTAGCTGCAACGGCCGTCTGCCCAAAGGTTGTAAAATCCTCATAATGCCGGGGTCGAGGGTTCGAGTCCCTCCCTTTCCACCAATCAAATCAGCGTGATACCGACCGGCCCCGAAATGGTGCGTCCGCCGTAAGCGCAGGGTAAGCGCAGGAATCGCCCCTTTTTCGTTTTTGACCTAGAAAATCCAGGGATTTTCGACTGCGCTTATAAGCGCAACTCCAAG
>QHXE01000771.1 GCA_003222835.1 Acidobacteriota bacterium
AATCCACTTCTTCACGATGACACGACTACAAAAAATCAACCACCCGTGCGCGCTCGATAGCCCGGTCGCGCGCGGATGGCTATATCTTTGCGCGATGTCTTTACCTGAATCTTTCGATAGGCGCCATCGTGTTCTCGATTAATTGGATAATAACCAAGCAGGTATTGCGTGCGCAGTTCAGCGGCAATAGCGGCGAAAGCTTGCGGCAGCCCAGTCACAGTATCTGCGCGATAAACTTGACCACCCGATCGATCGGCCAGCTCTTTTAAGAAACTGTCTGCCATCAAATACAAACTATTGAGCATTGCGCTGAGGCTGTCGTCCCTCCGACGGTCATTGATTGTTCCGGGATCTCTTCCCACACCGGGATCGTTTCTCCCCGTTCTGCGATTAGGGTCCCTCGGATCAGTCCGCCCCGATCGAGGTTCTGAATCGGGAAATGGATCGGTAGGAGAAGTGCTCGGCGGAATTGAATTGCCCCGGCCAAAAATTACTGAAGGCGGTGGTATCGGCAGAGGACTCCTAGGCATTCCCTTTGTAGGAAATGGTTCATCGCTGGGAAACGTGGTCGGAGTGGTTCCATTTGGAGGCTGGCGAATAATATCGCTGGTGGGCAATTGGCTGCCGTTTGTTTCCTGCTGCTGTTTCCGAGCCAGCCGTTCCGTTTCGGCGCGCGTATCGAAGCGAATCGGATAAACTATGACGCCCGATTCATCCAAATCGTGGATGGTACTTTCGAACGTCGACCTCTCGCTGTGCCAATCTACGCCGTCCGTAAAGATCACAATTGCTTTGCGCTCGCGTATTGGTCGCAGAACATCGAGCGCCATTTGCACTGCGTCATACACTCTGGTGCCATGCCCCGAGTGAGTGTTTTCGATCGCGGTGCGTAGCATCGCCTGGTCGCTCGTGAATTCACTCAAGTCGCGCAGTTCTTCATCGAATGAAATGACTTTTGTTTTGTCTTGCGGGCTTAGTTGGTTTACAAACGCCACTGCCGCCCGCTGAATCTGAGCTAACTTTTCCTCGGTGCTGGCGCTGGTGTCGATTAGCAGCACCACATGAAACGGGGCGTTAACAGTCGCAAAGAACGCAATCTCCTGCGGTACTCCGTCCTCCGACAGTTTGAATTCCTCTTTGCGCACATCTGCGATGTAGGCGCCGGTGCGCGAGCTGGCAATCACGGGGACAGTAACCAGATTGGTGTCTATCTTGAGCGTCTCAATGTCCTGCGCCGGCTCGGATTGGACTTCGGCCGGAATCGCGGGTTTCTGATCTCGCGCGCGCGGCATCTCGCGCGGTGATTGAGCGGTAACGATGGAAAAAGATAACGTCAGAGCGAAGAAGACGGCGGCCCACAGCAGGATTTTCATCACGACTCCATTGGGATTGACTGCGCGTTGTTAGTTGGCGGCCGTCGATAGCATTGACGGCTCATTTCCCTTGGGGAGAACCGCAGCCATTCTAATCCCGCTGCTTTGCCCGTGCCAAGCTTGCTGCGGTTCGCCGGCTTCACCTAGAATCGCACGGGCCGCCTGCTAACGATGGATTTCCTGCATAATTCGCTTCAGTTGATCGAGCAGTACATGCTCGCTTATGGCTACTGGGCGGTGTTCTTTGGCGTCATGTTGGAAAACGCCGGCGTGCCGGTGCCGGGTGAAACGATTCTTTTGATCGCCGGATATTTTGCTGCCAGTCGATCTGATCAATTCAATATCATACGAGTAATGATAACTGCGGCGACCGGTGCTGTCGTTGGCGATAACATCGGCTTTGCGATCGGTCATCATTATGGCCGCGGCATCCTTCTACGCTTTGGGCGTTTCATTTTTCTGACGCCGAAGCGCCTTGAAAACATGGAGAAATATTTTCAGAGCCATGGTAATAAGACTATTCTGGTCGCGCGTTTCATCACCGGATTGCGCGTGTTCGCGGCCCTGCTCGCGGGCGCCTCTAAGATGCGCTGGCGCGTGTTCTTTGTTTACAACGTTGCCGGCGCTCTCCTGTGGTCTATCGTAATTACTACGCTGGGCTATCTCTTCGGTCAGAGCCTGCCGCTGTTGGTGAAGTGGGTGGGTCGCAGCGGAACCATCCTTCTAATCGTCGCGATAGTAATAGCTGTCATCGTCTGGAGGATCAGGCGTCATCGAATCAAAGCGCGCTCAAAATGAAAACTTATTCCAAGAACTCTTAAGTTAAACTCCCTCTCCCGCTGGGAGAGGGCTGGGGTGAGGGTTTAGTTGCGAAGTCAACACACCATTGTTCTGTCCTCCGCACCGGGTCCCGAAGAATGAAGAGAGTATTTTCTCGGATCCTTTTAGCTAAACCCTCACCCAACCCTCTCCCAAAGGGAGAGGGAATTAACTAGAAATTTGGCGCCGCGAATGACTCGCTGTTGTACAAACTAACAATCTTGCCCAATGGGAAGCGTTTCAAATAATCAGGCCCTTAAAG
>QHXE01000595.1 GCA_003222835.1 Acidobacteriota bacterium
AAATGTGCGTGAATTGCGATCCGCCTTTGACATCGCCGAGCGCGTACACGCCCGCGACATTCGTTTCGAGTTTGTTATTAACCCTGATATTGCCTTGCTTGTCCGTTTCAATTCCAGCCGCGCCGAGATTCAGATCTTCAGTATTGGGTTTGCGGCCCACAGCGCACAGCAGGTGCGTTCCGGTTAGAGTTTGTTGCCGGTCAGTCGTTCTGACTATTAAATCGATCTTCGTTCCGTCTCGCTTAACTCGAATGGCTTTAGTGTCGAGCAAGACTCTGATGCCGTCTTCTTCCATCACTTCGCGCACAGCGTCGGCGATATCAGGATCTTCCCGCCCTAGTAGCTGTTTGGCTTGCTGTACGATGGTAACTTCGCTGCCGAAGCGGCGAAACATTTGTCCGAACTCCAGACCGATGTAGCCGCCGCCGAGCACCAACAGATGCTCAGGTAATTCATCGAGTTCCATGATCGAAGTTGAATCGAGCGTGGGAACTTCGTCGATGCCTTCCAGATTGGGCTTTGCCGGACGGCCGCCCGTGTTGATGAAAACTTTCCCAGCGGTGAGAGTTCGGGTGGCGCCATCGTTGAGCTTCACTTCGATAGTGTGCGGGTCGGTGAAGCGAGCATCGCCGGTGAACAAATCGAGGTTCTCGGTCTTCTTAATTCCCTTCAATCCACTTTCGCGAAACTCTTCGACGACGCGCTGTTTTCGCTCACGAACTTCTTTCATGTCGACGCGAACGTCGCCGCCGTGCACGCCAAAATCCGCAGCGCGCCGCGCGAGATAAGCGACGCGCGCGCTATTGAACATCGTCTTCGTCGGCGTGCAGCCATAGTTGATGCACGTGCCCCCAATGTAAGCGCGTTCAATCAGCGCAGTCTTCCAGCCGGCTTTCCCAAGTGTCGTTGCCAGTGGTTGTCCCGCCTGGCCGGAACCGATGATGATTGCGTCGTATTGAGTCATGTCGGTTGTCAGTTCGTGTCAGAACCGCGAGCGGTAGCGACCGGATCGTAAAATAGTGTGTGTGAACTATATTGAAAACATTCGCATCAGAGCCTCGAACTATGGCTTGAGTTCGGACAACTCCAACGTCCGTTTACTATCCGGTCGCTACCGCTCGCGGTTCTGACACATGTTCACTTCACCACAATCGCCTTCTGTCCGCGCTCAACCACTCGCCCAATAATTTCCGCGTCCGGATAATGCTGGCGCAACTCAGTCAACAAGTCTTCCGCCTTCTCTTCCGAAATCGAGAGCAACAAGCCGCCCGCTGTCTGCGGATCGTAGAACAACTTCACCAGATTGGGATCGACCGTTGAGGCGACTTCGACTTCCGCGCCTGCGTATTCGCGATTTGTTTTATCACCGCTGGTCAATAATCCTTGCACCGCCAACTCCAGCGCTCCTTTGATCAAAGGCACGCGCGCTGAATCGATCTCGATCGTCACACAACTCGCGCACGCCATCTCCCAGGCGTGGCCAAGCAAAGCGAATCCGGTTACGTCGGTCGCGGCCTTTAGATGAAACTTAGTGATGGCTTCCGCGGCATATTTACCCGGCGTCAGCATCGTGGCGATTGATTCAGCGACGACTTCAGGTAAAGCTTTGCCAAACTTGATTCCAGTTGAGATTACGCCCGTGCCAATCGGCTTCGTCAGGATGATCACATCGCCTGGTCGCGCGCCGGCATTGGTCGCGACCTGATTTGGATCGATCACTCCGGTCACTGAATAGCCGAACATGATCTGCTCGTTATCCACGCTGTGACCGCCAACCAGCGCGACTTTATTCTGCGTCAGCACCGCAAGACCGCCGCGCATGATCTCGGTCAAGATCGAGAAGTCGACCCCCTTTTTTGGAAAGCAGGTAATTGCCATCGCCGTAATCGGGGTGCCGCCCATCGCCCACACGTCGTTGATCGAATTAAGGGCCGCAATGCGCCCGTAATCGAACGGGTCGTCGACAATCGGCGTGAAGAAATCGAGCGTCTGCACCAGCGCCAAATCGTCGCGTAGTCGATACACTCCGGCGTCGTCCGCTTTGTCGAAACCGACCAGCAGATTCGGATCAAAGGGTTGTTTCTCAAGCCCGCTCAACACCTGAGCGAGGACGCTAGGCGCCAGCTTGGCCGCTCAACCAGAGCACGAAACCATCTCAGTTAGACGCATCGGTGTGCCTCCCTTCGCGGATTGTAGTTCGGAGCGATTCAGCGTCGCATCGAGAACGCGACATTGTCAATATCGATGGGTTGCATCTCAAAGACAACCGTTAGACCTCAACCGCGAAGCGGTTACGACCTTCAGCCCAGGGTTGCCGCTTCGGCTACCCTGGGATCGAATGATGATATATCATCCAACCGCAACGCGGTTGCGCCAATCCCGCTCATGGAGAAACCGAAATGCCTCAATCACTCTCCGCCGTTTACATCCACCTCATCTTTTCCACAAAAAACCGGCAACCTTTCCTGCGCGACAAAGATATGCGCACACGATTGCACGCTCAGCTTGGCGGCATCTCGAAAACCCTCGGCTGCGCTCCAATTCTAACCGGAGGTGTCGAGGATCGTGTTCACCTCCTAGCGCGTTTCGGTCGGACGATTACTCAAGCTGAATGGGTTAAAGAATTGAAGCGGGCGTCGAACCTGTGGCTGAAAGATGATATAAGATTCGAGATTTTAAGTGGCAAGGCGGTTATGCAGATTTCTCGGTGAGCGAGTCCAATCTCGAAGAGGTCAAACGATATATCGCAAGCCAGGAAGAGCATCATAGCAAAGTCAACTTTCAGGACGAACTCCGCGCGCTTTTACAGCGGCATCGCATTGAATGGGACGAACGATATGTTTGGGACTGACGCAACCGCCTTGCGGTTGATATTATGTTCCCTCATCCGCAACCCCAACGTAGCCGCGGCGGCAACGTTGGGCTGGAGGTTGGAACCGCGTTGCGGTTCAATTGAATAAGCTTCTTTGGAGAAAATATGCAAACGCTAAGAGAAGTTTTGCTGGTCATTTCGTTCGCTGCAATTTTTCTCTTGAGCGTCGCCCACTCGCGTGCCCAAGATGCCGATTTGGTTCGCCATTTCGACTACGATCAAAACGCGCCACTGGCAATTAAACAAGTCGGCGTCCAGCATCGCCAACACGCTACGGTTTACGACATCACTTACGATAGTCCGAAAGGCGGCGTCGTGCCTGCTTACCTAGTCGTGCCGAAAGGGCGTGGTCCATTCGCCGCGGTTATCTGGGGACATTGGTGTTGGCAAAACTCTTCGATGCGTAACCGAAAAGAATTTCTCGATGAGGCCGTGGCGCTGGCACAGACCGGATTGGTTTCCCTCTTGACGGACCACCCCATATCCCGGCCGGGATATGTGCAAATCAAAGATCCGCTGGACGAGCGCAACGCCACCGAGTTTCTTCAGCAGGTAGTCGACATGCGGCGTGGTGTCGATCTGTTAACTGCGCGAAGGGATGTCGATTCAAAACGAATCGGGTATGTTGGTCACAGCTGTAACGCCGCCGTGGGCGCGCTCTTGAGCGGACTCGACCACCGCTTCAAAGCTTTTGTGCTAATGGCCGGTTCAATGTCCGACGAGATTTCGCAAAACACGAAGGATTTTCAGGAATTCAGACAAAAGATGGGGCCTGAGAAAGTCGACGCTTTCATTGCCAAATACAATTACCTCGATCAGGGCAAGTTTGTTTCGCATGCATCTCCGGCTTTCGTGTTTCTTCAATATGGCTCACGCGAAACGTTTCTGAACGCAGATCGAGCGCGCCAGTATGCGGCGATTGTCAGCGATCCTAAGGAACTGAAAATTTATGACGCAGAGCACGCGCTCAACGCCGAAGCCCGACGTGATCGCATTCACTTTCTGATCGAACAACTGAATTTAAAGCCACTGTCGGATGCTATAATCGCGAGCATCCCAAAGCTTTATCAACCGCCGAATCCGTAGTTGGCCATGCACGACGTTTTGATCATTGGTGCGGGGCCAGCCGGCCTGTCAGCGGCGCGTTGGTGTGACGATCTCGGGCTGGACACAATCGTGCTCGAACGAAACGAGGAAGTCGGCGGTCAGCTCCTTTCCGTTCACAACCCGATTGAGAATTATCTGGGTGTGCAGGCTGCCAATGGGCCTGAGTTGCGCAATCGTTTTGTCGAACAAACAAAGAACTGCGACTTCGATCTCTGGACCAACGTCGAGATTGAAGGCATTGATTTGAAAGCCAGGCGCATCACGCTTCGCACCGGCGAGAGTCTTAAGTCAATCGCAATGATCGTCGCCACGGGTTTACGGCGTCGCAAGCTCGGCATTCCCGGCGAAACTGATTTCGAAGGGCGCGGCATCATCGAGTCTGGCGCGCGCGATCGCAATTTATTCGCGGGCAAAGATGTCTGTGTCATCGGTGGCGGCGATGCGGCGGTAGAAAACGCTCTGTTACTGGCCGAAGTTTGTCCCACCGTGACGCTCGTTCATCGCAACAAAGAGTTGCGCGCGCGGCGCGAGTTTGGCGAGCGTCTGCACACAAATCACTGCATCACTGTTTTTCGTGAATCTGTGGTGCGACGAATTTGGGGCGGCGAGACCGTCGAGGCCGTCGAGATTGAGCGCGCCGGCGCCATCAAACCTTTTCAGATGGCGGTCCAAGGCGTGCTCGTGCGGATTGGCTTCCAACCAAACACTGAACTGTTTCAGAGTCAGTTAGAAACGGACGCCCGAGGTTATGTAATTGTCGGTTCGCAGCAGGAGACGACTGTGGGAAACGTATTCGCGATTGGTGATGTAGCAAATCCACTGGCGCCGACCGTCAGCAGCGCAGTTGGTTCGGGAGCGACGGCGGCGAAGGTAATCGCATCGAGGCTGCGTACATAAAATCCGCAGATTTCGCCGATTTCACAGATTGACGGAAGGCCCTGAAGTCTTCCCTAGACGCTTTTCCTATTATTAATCGGTGCAATCTGCGAAATCTGCGAATTATTATTTCCCATTCAGCCAGGCCGCGCGCAGTGCCTTCGCCTCCGGCGACGCATCCTTCATTTCTTCAACCCGATAATCGAAAACCTGCGTAGATCCCAACGTGATGGCCGTCTGTATCGAACGCCCGCCACGCTGTAGAGTTACCCGCACACGATCGCCCGATTTGTACCGCGCAATGGTCTTTAAAAAATTGGCCGGTGTAAGTTTCATTCCCCCAAACAGCGTGACGATATCGCCTACTTCCAAACCCGCTTCCGCGGCCGGCGAGTCGGGACGTACGCTGGCAATCTTGAAGTTAGCTTGATCGTTTTCATCGGCGCTGACACCTACGGCAACCGGGGCCCGCGGATCGCGTACTAAACGCAATCCTAATGGCGCGAACGCTTCTTCGTATGGCGGCGACTCAACGCCGCGCACGCAGCGTTTGAAAAAGTTGCTCATGTCCAGGCCCGCGACTTCGGACGCGGCGCGCTCAAAGTCTTCATTCGTGTAACCGCGCCCGCGCAAATAATAAGTTGCATTCGGACTCTTCAAATAGAATTCTTCATACATGCGCCGCATCACGTCATCGAGCGAAGCTTTGCCATTTGTCTTTCCACGAATCAGAAAATCGAGAACCAATCCGAGGACTTCGCCTTTTGGATAATAGCTGATCGAGGTATTCTCGAGGTTAGTCTGTTGCGCGTGCACTGCATCATCGATGAAGGGTGCCGAGAGCGAAGATTCTTCCGCGCTCATCAGCCGGCTACCGGGCGCATTTTCGACTTCGGTGATTTGTCCGGCAAGTGTGCTCAACAACTTGGCATCGTCCCACAAACCAGCGCGCCGCTGCATCAAGTGACCGTAATAGTTGGTGATGCCCTCGGCGATCCACAAGCCGCGCGTGTTTGCCGGCCGAGTAAAATCCCAGGGGCCGAGTTCAATCGGCCGCAGCCGTTTGACGTTCCAGACGTGAAAAAATTCGTGAGCAATGCCGTCAATCGTCGCTTCTAACATTCCCGGATCGCCGAGCGCACCCGGCATGATGACCTGCGTCGAGGTGAGATGTTCCATGCCGTCGCTCGAATGGCCGTCGTTGGCAAAGTGAATGAGAAAAGTGTACGAGTCGAATTCCGGTGGACCCCACATTGCCGTTTCGGCCCTTACGACACGCTCGATGTCGCGCACAAGTTCCGGTCGTTTACCGCCCTCGTTTCCCAGCGAATGAACGACGACGCGATATGTTTTGCCGTCCTCCTTAAAATCGTCTTCCGTCCAATCGGGAGCAATTTCAGTCGGGTTGTCGATCATGATGTCCCAATTGGGAAATTGAAATTCCGTTTTGTCCTTGCTTTCTGTCCGGCCGTTTACGACGCGCCAGCTCTTCGGGGCATCGATCGAGAGGCTAACCGGATTCTGTTTGTGATTGACGACATACATGAAGACGCAGCCGCCGTTGAAGTTAGCGTGGCGCGAATCGAGTTGCGAAAAAGTGCCGGAGAGATCGTTGGCGAAGACCTTGTAAGTAACCGTCACGCTCGTTGAGTTCATCGGAACGCGCCAGGTCTGATCGTCCAACCGAGTTACGGTTAGCAACGGCTGATCGCACTCTGACTTCGGCGGACAGATTCCCGCGACGGCGTGGAACTCCTGGGCATTCTTAGCAAAGTCAAAAACTGCATAACGCCCCGGCGACCACTTTGGCATTTGAAAATCCAGGGATTGAGCCTTCGCCGCAGCGGGAAAATCGACTTCGATGCTTACTTCAAACAGATGAGAACCCGGATGTGACATCGCCAGGCGGTAATTGATCTTAAGCGGTCGGTCCTGAGCAAAGGAAGCAACGCTTGTCGCCACCAGGAGCAAGCACAGCAGCGTCGTACGGAACAGAAGCCCTTTGGATTTGGTCGTCATTCTAATGGCTAAGAATATCCTCTTTGCGTTTCTCTGCGAAATCCTCCCCGCCCTCTGCGGTTAATTCTTGTTTCTGATAACATCGCGTCTCAAATCATGAGCGCAACCGAGAGACTCTATTACAACGATTCGCGCCTGCTCGAATTCGATGCTCGCGTCATCGGCGTAAACCAACGCGACGACGGAGCAGTAGCGGTTAGGCTCGATCGCACGGCGTTTTATCCCACCGGCGGCGGCCAGCCGAGCGACACCGGAACTTTGGGCGAGGCGCGCGTGATTGATTGCATCGATGTTGAAGACGAAGGGGTGTTGCATGTGATCCAAGGGCCGGTGCCGGATGTTGACGACACCGTTCACGGCAAGATCGATTGGTTGCGCCGGCTCGATCACATGCAACAACATACCGGCCAACATATTCTCTCCGCCGCCTTCGTTAGATTATTCGCCGCACCAACCCACAGCTTCCGCGTACTCGAACATGAATGCGAAATCGACGTGGCGCTCGATGATCCGACAGACGAACGAATTGAGCCGGCAGTCGATCTAGCTAATCAGATCATTTGGGAATGTCGCCCGATCCAAGTTCGGCAGGTCACAACGCAGGAAGCCGCGCGTCTTCCGTTGCGCAAGGAGTCGGCGCGCGAAGGCGAGCTGCGATTAATCGAAGTCGATGAGTTTGATTTGACCCCATGCGGAGGCACGCATGCGCTATCAACCGGTGAAGTCGGCGTGATCGCGGTCCGAAGTTGGGAGCGCGCGAAAGGCTTAACGCGAATTCAATTCATGGCCGGAGTTCGGGCGCTGGCTGACTATCGCGAGGCAAATAAAACGGCGCGGGCCGTGGCCGAGTTGTTCAGCGCTGGGCGTGAAGACTCGCCGGGTCTGCTCAAAAGGTTGATTGCGGAGAACAAGAAGCTCATTCGTCGTGTCCGTGAACTTGATCAAGTCGCTTGCCGCGTCGAAGCAGAACAAATTTTGAAGGAACCCGGTTTACAAGCGGGCCACCGCCCGCCGGATCCAATTATTATCGCCAAAGTCTTTGATGATCGCGATGCAGATTCTCTCAAGCATCTTGCCCTGGCCTTGGTGGGTCATCCTAATGTCGTAGCGTTGTTGGGTTCACGCGACGGCGAAACTGCGCGCTTGGTGTTTGCTCGGTCACCGGATGGTCCCGGGGACATGAATGCTTTGATGAAAGAAGCGTGCGCCATGCTGGATGGACGCGGCGGCGGCAAGATTGATCTTGCTCAGGGCGGTGGGCATAGGATTGCAAAACTCGAGGAAGCAATTAATAGTGCTTATCGAAAGTTCCTTGGTATCATCGCTTCATAGCACTCTAACTTTCAAGGCCAGATCTTGCCCTGTGCCGTGAACCCTTCATCAGGTCTAAACGTTCATACGAACATGAAATCTCGATGCTGCAGGCTTGAATTGAGGCTGCGCCACCGAAGGAGTGGCCAAGAACTAAATTGACACGCTTGCCGTCAATTGATTCAAAATCTGAAAACCGTGCGAAGAATTATCTGGCGACTAGCGGCGGTGGTTGAAAAGGGACTGCCCGCAAGCGCTATCGACTTACCAAAAAACGGTGAGCTGAGATTGCCGATGGGCGTCGCAAGGTTTAGGTGATTGAAAATATTGTTGACGATAAGCTCGAATCTGATTGCATACAGAGGCTGCCAGGCGTTCCTATAGATAGAACCGGGCTTGCTCTTGCTACTGTCCGGGCCCTTGATTTCTTTTGAGCCCAGCGCAAATGCCTTGGCCAGACGGAGGTTTAGCGTGAGTTTTGCCGGACCAGGAATGCGCCCAGGCGTGTCTTCACTACACTTGGCCGCGAAAGATCGGTGGCAAACGCCGGACGATCGTTGAAAATCGAGTCGCCATTCAGATCTCGACCAACGATAACGTTATAAGGCTGGCCTGAACTGATCAGCAGCAGAGGGTTGGTATAGAACCCGAATGGCAGATCGATCTGGCCGCCAAAATTTAATTGATGACGCACGTCATAATTCGCGCGACCGTAATCCTGGTCGATGTCGAACTGATTCGAGGGAAAGCTGTTTGCGCCCGCGGTATTGCTCTTCGCAAAATTGAGCGTGTAATTCGCAGTGAGACGTGCCTTGCTCAGACCGTCTATCCGTAAACCAACTGCAATCTGGTTCTGCTCGAACCTGCCGTGGGATTCGTATTGATAGATGTCGCCGGCACTCGGAAGCGGCCGGACGCCGCTGCCCGGATTCGAAATGTCGAAAGTGCCGGTCAGGGGAGCATTGATATTCCGCGATAGAAGCTGACCATTGCCGCGGGAATTCAACCAGGTAATAGCCAGATTAGTCGACCGCGGCAGCTTTCGCTCGATTGAGATCGAACTCTGCATCACACACGGAGCGCGCAGGGCTGGATCCATTTGGTAAATCGTCGGGCTGGCAGAACTTCCCAGCGAGTTGGCGTTCGGAACGAGGGGAAAGGAGTCAGGGTCCTTCACAATGAACTGTCGCTGGTTGTTGCCATCCAACCGCAGCGAGGTGAGAGCCAGGTTCTGCGCAAAACGCGTGTAGAAAACCCCGAAGCCTACCCTGAGTATTGTCTTCGGAGCGGACTTCTTACCAGGATGAATCCCGATGGCAAGGCCTAGACGCGGAGCGAAGTCAAAATGATCGTGGATTTCATTCTGAGTCTCATAGCGCAATCCGTAGCTGAAGGTCACGTTCGGCCGGAGCTTCCAGTTGTCCTGAAAAAAAGCTCCCGCATCAAACATCGTGTTTGCAACTGAAGGCCGGCCGGAAACGATCGAAAACTGTTCGGCGCCTCCGCCGGCCGCTCGAATCCGGGCCGGCGTCAGGCCTTGTTGCAGACCTTGCTGAGTAATCTGAAACGCAGTCAGCGATGCGAAGGTAAACGTCCCGTTGAAATTCGCGGTCGAGTTGTTATTTTCGGTGGCCACCCGCACCTGCCCGCCAAATCTGAAGTAGTGTTTGCCTCGATCGAGCGACGTGTAGTTTTGCAACTGATAGTTCTTCTGAGTAGTCGAATTAATACCAATGTTGTTACCGCCGCCGATGAAGGCGCCCAGCACGGCGATTTGTGGTTGAGAGTTCTGAGCGCTTTGCAGGTTATCTACTTGCCTATATTCGAAACGTGACTCGTTAATGGTCCTGGGATCGATGATCGTGGTATTGCTGAACTGGAAAGTATTTTCAGTCTTGCTGAAATCAAATGCTTGCGAGGCGAGGGCAAGCTGTCCAAGTCCGTCATTCTTCTCCTGATCTCTGTAGTATTGATACCGTGCGAAGAATGTGTTCTTCGAGTTAGCCTGATAGTCGATACGAAAAGTCGCTATAGTTACCAGCTTAGGATTGGGAATTGCCTGACTGAATTGAATTGGGTTGAAAGTTGGATCAAGTATCTGAGCTCTGATAACAGAGCTGTCGCTTATGCTGTTACGATCCATATCGAACTGAAATGACGATCTGCTCGTAAGCGGGCCGCCAAAGTCAGCCGAGACCAACGTGGTGTGATAAGGCGGCCCCGGCGCTGAGAAGGGACTCGTGGAGTTAAGCTTTGAATGGTTAAGGCGCAATGAGAATAGACTGTGAAACTGGGCTGAGCCGGGCTTAGTGAATATCTCGATCCGGCCAAACCCCGGCTGATCATACTCGGCGGAAAACGGATCCTGATTGATCCTGATTTCACGGATCGCAGATTTCGGGGGTAAACGACCACCGCCGAACCCGTCGACAAATACCTGTCCTGAGAGCCCGCCGGGCGTTGCGCCCGCAAGCTGTTGCAGTTGCAGCTTCAACTCGTCCGGATCTTCAGAATACATTTCGAGATCTTTTTCTTTGAGCACGATTGCCCCGGCGTTGTTCGCCGGATCAGTATTGCCGCTGCCCGCTTCATCTCTCACGTCTATTTTCGCTTCTATTTTGGCAATCGTAAGCGAGATGTCGACGTTTTGGGTTTGACCTTGAATCAGGTCGACATCCTGGGTGTAGACTTCGAAGCCCGGCGCCGACACGCTAAGACGATACTTGGCCGGTGGCAGGGTTCGAAACTCGAATGCTCCGGAACGATCTGTCTTTGCCGTCGAGACCTTTCCGCTGGCGCTTATGGCTGAGACTACCGCTTGAGACACGACCGCAGTGGAAGGGTCTGAGACCTTTCCGAAGATTCGCCCCTCGCCAGTTTGAGCGAATAACTGGCCCGGGATTACGAAGAGAATGGCGAGCACAGACAACCTCATCGAGTAATTTAGGTTGAGCATTACGGCATAGCCTCGGGGGATCATTCGTAATTGATAGGTTCCTCACCAACCAATCTGCATTGCGCGAAATCGAAGAAGTTCTTCCAACTTTTTTCCAAGATGCTGCGTGGCAGACTTCGTTTCAGAACCAATTTCCTCTCATAGCTGCGATCCGTTCAATAACCGCATTTTTTCGAAAAAAGTGGAAGTATTTTCCGGGTGCCTGCAATGGAGAGTAGATTGTTGGCATGCCGACTGACAGATTTGAAGCCGTACAGTCGGCCGAAAAAGCATTCAATCGAGCCGAGGAGACGAAGCTATGACAAAGAAGCTCATGATGGCGGCGACATTATTGTTGGCCATCGTTTCAGTTGGGATTGCGACTGCGCACGTCGCTGACGAACCAAAGATCGACGGCAAATGGTCCGGGCAAATCCCCCGACCTAATCGCAGTTACGATTCCGTGTTCGAATTCAAAGTAGACGGCGAGAAACTCACGGGAAAGGTTTACGCTTTAGACACTGAGTTCGAGATTGTTAGTGGGAAGGTAAAGGGGGAAACGATCTCATTTAGAATCGGAACCACTCAGGGCAACTACACCGGTAAAGTTTTGGGAGATCAGATCGATTGCGAAGTGAACCTTTCCGGCGGCGAGTTCGGCAGTAGGAAGATGTCATTCAAGCTAACGCGAGTAAAGGAATAGTAGTTCGACCGGGGTCAGCAAAGTGGCGCGCTTGATTGAGCGCGGCGCGCCATCCCAATCCCAAGCTGGCGCCTGACATCCCGTGGTAATGCTCAAGGAAGTAGATTATCGTTGTCCCCAAGAAGATGCCGTCGTTTACTCAATCCTGGCAGATGTCTTTCGAGCTACGCTCAGAACGGTCGCACCGACTGATGGCAGAAACATCGATCGACGACCAAAGCCTGCTGGGGTTAATCGCGCGCGGCGATGAGCGAGCATTCAGGGTGGTTTATGATCGTTATAACGGACCGATTCACCGATTCGCCTGGCACATGAGTGGGGATCGCGCCATGGCCGAAGAGATTACGCAGGAAGTTTTCATGCTGCTCATCCGCAAGCCTCGAAAGTACGATCCGTCCAAGGGCTCTCTTGGGGGTTATCTGTTCGGGATTGCGCGGAACCTAACTCGACGCAGAGTCGATCAGCTTCGGGTCTACGTTCCATTCGTAGATGACGCGAATGCCTCGGACGAGAATTACTCACTCGGCGATCGCGCGATCGACGACAGTGCCAACGCACTCGAAAAACTTACGCAGCGGGAATTAATCGAGGCTCTGCGCACGTCGGTGCTCTCGCTGCCGGCACAATATCGCGAAGTAATTATTTTGTGCGATCTGGAGCAAATGAGTCAGGCCGGCGCTGCTGAGCTGTTGCAATGTTCACCGGGAACCATCGCTTCGCGAATGCACCGGGCGCGGGCGATGCTGAAAATGAAGATGGCGCGGAAAGGCCTGGTAAACAATGAATCAATCTGAAGAACGACTGGCCCAGGCATTTCAAGCGTTGTCTGCAGAATCTCCGCAAAGTGCGCCCGCTGAAGTCGGACTCGCGTTGCAGGATGCGTTTCGCCGGCATCATGTGCGACGAAGACGTCAGCGCCGGTTGATTACGGCCGGGGTGTTGGGCGCTTGTTTAGTTGTCGCGGCGGTGCTGCTTTCAAAGTCGAGGTCTTCAGGACTTCAGGAGAAGCAGCCAACGCTGGCCACGAGGCAAGAACAGTCGTTGCCGAATCCAGAAACAAGATCTCTTGGTGCCGTTCCCAATAATACGCGGGTTAAATCCACCATTGCTTCCTTGCAGAAAGTGCACCGCAAAGCTAGGCCTTCGGCCAATGTTGTCAGCAATTTCACATCGCTCGCGTCCTATGATCCAGCATTTTCGAAGGACGGATTCAAGATCGTTCGCGTAGGCTTGAGCAGCGCGGAACTGTCCCAGATGGGAGCGCCGAGTAATGTCTATCCGGCAGGCCGACGCGTGCTTACTGATGTTGTGTTGGATCGAGATGGAATACCTATTGCGGTGCGGACGGTTGGGAGATGAGGCCATGAGACTTTTATGAAGCACGCTGGTTTTTTCATTTTGCTTCTCTTGCTGCTGACGCTTGTCGTTGCTGGGCAGAATGATCGGCCCGGTTCTATTCAGCGACAATCCGGCATTACGCTCAACTCAGCCGAGATTGCCGGCCGGGAAGAACTGACGAAGCACGCCCCTTATTTAGCTACGGCAATCGTCGAAAGCACTCAAATGCTGGCCGATGGAAATCGCATCCTCCACAATACGCAGGAACTGGTGGCCCGGGATGGTGAGGGTCGCACTCGTCATGAAGAAGTATTCGACCGAATTGGTTCGCTGGAGGTAGACGCGCCTAAGACGATCTTCATCAGCGATCCTGTGCTAAAGAAGGAATACACTCTCAACACGAGAGACAAAACAGTCACAGCACAGCCGCGGATCGACATCGGAGCGCTTCTGAATACGCCCCGGGCCCGCGCCGAGAGACGAAGCGCCTCGACAGAAAAATCAAATAGCAATAGCGCCGAGAATGCGCAACCGAACCGACGCCGGCCAAGAGAAATTCACAGCGAAGATCTGGGTGAAAAAGTTCTCGAAGGCTTGAACGTCAAAGGCGAAAGGCTGACCGCTACTTTTCCCGCGGGAGCGGTGGGCAACGAACGCCCGCTGGAGGCTTCGCTCGAGACCTGGTACTCGCCCGATCTGCACGTCTTTCTATATCGAAAACGGATTGACCCACGCTTCGGAGAGATTCTTTATCGTCTCACGAACATCAAACGCATTGAGCCGGATCCTTCGTTGTTCCGAATTCCCCGCGGATATAAGTACCGTCCGAACTAAGGCGAACCCGATTGTTTTTTTGATCACATTTTGGTCATTTGGAACCTGAGAACCATAGCCCACTGGCATCAGTCTGAACAGGTTCAATGAGGCGGAGAGTTGAATTCCATTTCGGCGTGCGAGAGAAAGAATGTCTTTGATTGCTCGTCAACGATGCTTCACGAATAGTGTCACTTGCATCGTATCGAGTCTCGTGTGCCGTCTCAAGTAGTTCGTGGGATCTAGTCTGCAACGCGAATTGGAACTCCTGGTGCGCGCTGGATTGACTTCAATCGAGGCAATCCGCACCGCAACCACAACTCCGACCAAGGTTCTCGGAGTCAATGATTCGGAAGCTATAGAAGCCGGCAAGCGAGCAGATCTCGTTGTCCTCGACGCGAACCCTCTGAACGATATTCGCAACATTCGGCGGGTGCGCTGGACCGTGATTGGAGGCAGAGTTCTCGATCCGAGTCAGCTTTGGAAGTTGGTCGACATTCAGATTGACAACTAGCTCCAGCCTCGCCGGCGCGCTGATATCGCTGCTGTCTCGACCCCCAGGTCTCTATGCCGGAAAGATTGTTCGCCATTGCTGTACGCGGCAACGACATGGCCGTCGCCGAAAAGTTTGTACTTGTAAGTTGTTAGACCCTCGAGCCCAACTGGCCCACGCGCGTGCAACTTGCCGGTGCTGATTCCCAACTCCGCGCCCAGACCATAACGAAAGCCATCGGCAAAGCGCGTCGAGGCATTCTGATAGACCCCTGCGGCGTCGACTCTGCTCATGAAATGCGTTGCTGTTTTGCGGTCTTCGGTAATGATCGCCTCCGTATGGCCGGAACCGTAGCGATCGATGTGTGCCAGCGCTTCCTCTATGCCGGCGACGATCTTGATGGAGAT
This sequence comes from Acidobacteriota bacterium, assembly GCA_003222835.1. The sequence goes on from QHXE01000595.1 coordinate 14,875, forward strand.
GATCAGATCCGAATACTCGGTCGCCCAATCCTCTTCGCTGACCGGAACAACGTCGCTTGACTGAGCCAACGCCATCGTCCGCGGGCAGCCGCGCACCTCGACTCCTTCAGCCTTGAAGCGCGCGATCATCTCGGGCAGAAACCGCCCGGCAACCTTCTCATGAACTAGCAGGGTTTCCATCGCATTGCATGCCGCCGGGTATTGCACCTTTGAATCAAGGGCAATAGCGAGCGCCTTGCTCAGATTCGCCGCGCGATCTACGTAGACGTGACAAATTCCCTCACCATGGCCAAGCACGGGAATGCGACTGTGCTCGGCGATGTAACGAACGAACCGCTGCGACCCCCGCGGAATGATCAAATCGATCTCCCGATCGAGGGCCAGCATCTGTGCGACATCTTCGCGGGTGCGCAGTAGGTTGATCGCCGCAGGCGGAATATCCAGAAAGTGGCTGACGGCCTCGCGCCAAATCGTTACGAGTGCCTGATTGGTGTGCGCAGCTTCCGCCCCACCTTTGAGGACCACCGCGTTGCCCGATTTGAGGGCGAGCGCGGCCACCTGCGGCACAACCTCCGGACGGGCCTCAAAGATGATGCCGATGACGCCGATTGGACAGGACTCCTTATACAACGTTAGATCATCGTCCAGCTCGGTCGCGGCAAGAGGTCGGCCCAAAGGATCCGGCAATGCGGCCACGTCAAGTACGCAACGCGACATCGCCGCGACACCCTGCTCGTTGATCTGCAACCGCTTAAACAACGCGCGCGACATTTGTCCTGCTTCCACCCTGCGCTCGACCTCATGACAGTCGCGCTGATTGGCAACCAGAATTTCCAACTTGCGCTGCTCGATCGCAAAGGCAGCGGCCTTCAAAGCTGCGTTACGGCGATCGACCGGCAGCAACGCCAGCAAGCGCGCGGCTGCCCTGGCACGCCGAGCTATATCTTCAACGCAAGTATGGCTTTCCGTTTCTTTGGATAAGCTGCCCATAGGATTCGATCCTGCGCGTTACTCAGCCTTCTTAGGTCATCCCCTGAGACTGGGCAAGGATGACGATGTTGTTGCGCGTCACCAGCACGCTCCTCTTGTGCGAGTTTTCTCCTCGATCCGTATCTCGTCCGCGGTCGTTAATTTTGAAAGCTGCTTCCTCGCTCGTGCAGTTCGCTATGCCGCGCGCGAACTCGTGACCCTCGGGGCCCGCGATACTGACAACATCGCGCGAATCAAAATCGCGCTCAACCCGAATGACCCCAGACACCAGCAGACTACCTTTGCCGTGCACGATGGCATCGCGCGCGCCGGCGTTTACTACCACTCGCCCGCGCACATTGGCTGCGAAAGCGATCCATCTTCTCTTGCCGGGCATGCGCGATGTTGAAGCGAAAGTCGTGCCTACACCTGCGCCGGCGAAGATGCGATCGAGCGTGTCAGGCATCGTGCCGTTTGCGATTACTGCGACTCCGCCGGCGCGCATAGCGATCTGCGCCGCGTCTATCTTACTGAGCATGCCGCCTCGGCCGCTGGCCGACGGCCCAGCCGCTGCTGCCCGTAACTCCGCAGTGATTTCTTTGACGAAAGGAATCGCCTCCGCCCGTTCGTCTGCATGGACAGACGAACCCTTTTTCGTCTTGCGAAACAGCAGCCCGTCGACATCGGTTAATAAAATGAGCATGTCGGCTTCCAGCTTACTCATCAGGAGTGCGGCCAGCCGATCGTTGTCGCCGAAGATGCGCTCTGTACTGTTATTCAGATACTCAAGCTCGGCGGTTGAGACCGTATCGTTCTCGTTGACGATGGGCAGCACACCCAACTTGAGCAGTTTCTCCATTGTGCTGCGCAAACTTCGATAGCTGCGCCGATCGGCGAAATCCTTCTCGGTCAACAGAACCTGTGCGATCTCTACATCGAAAGCGCTGAACAATCGCTCGTAAGCATTCATCAGCAGGTTCTGGCCAACGGCCGCGCACGCCTGACGGACCACCAGATCATTCAGCCGTGCTCGCGGCAAATTCAGCCGTCCGGCGCCAAGACCGACTGCGCCGGAAGAGACCAGCACGACCTGGCGGCCGGCACGCTTGAGTGCGGTAATCGAGCGCACAATCGGCTGAACTTGTTCGGTGAATATCTGACCACCGGCTCCGGTAACTATGCTCGTGCCCAGCTTGATCACCACCCGACGTGCTGTGCGTAACCGTTCAGACGCGGTGCTTTCCAAGTCGTGGTCTATCATCTACTCTTTACCGACTTCGTTCCGTCAGCAGCGAGACGTTCATAGCTCCAGCCAGCCCCTTCCTGACTAACTCGCTCTGTCTGAAACGAACGGCGGCGTAGCCATCTCTTTCATGCAGGGAAGACCGGTATCGCAGGCCCCTCAGATACTCAAAAGGCCATCAACTTTTCGTTGATGGCCTGATTAACGCTCTTCAAGATTGTCAACAGGCCATCAGGTCCGCAACTCACACGGGTACAGATTCGATAACCTGCTTGAAAAGGCCGCTAAAATCATTCGCTACTGAGGCCAATGGTGATCGGCACCCTCAGCCTATTCCTTATTTCCCTATTCTGATTCCTAATCTACAGCTTTGTTAATAGATTGTATAGTTATTCTTCTTAGCACTCCATAAATTCAAATAACAAGGACAAGAAGATTTGTTGCCTTCAGTTTGCTCAAGAAAGAAGGGTGACATAAGACCCAGGCACTGACTAGAGCTCATGTCCCCTTCTCTCTTGAACTGCTGGCGCCCCGCTTCAGACGTCGTAATACATGCTGAACTCCAGCGGATGCGGACGTAGTCTGAGCGGCTGAATTTCCCGCTCGCGCTTATAACTAATCCAGCGCTCGATCAGTTGTGGGGTGAAGACATCTCCTTTCAGCAAGAACTCATGATCGTCCTCCAGAGCCTTCAGTGATTCGTCGAGGGAACCCGGAAGGCTGGGGATCTCCTTCAACTGCTCAGCCGCCAGATCATAAATATCTTTGTCGAGTGGTTCGCCGGGCTCAGTCCGGTTTTGAATGCCATCCAAACCCGCAAGCAGCATCGCCGAGAATGCCAGATACGGATTACACGACGGATCCGGGGGCCGAAACTCCAGACGTTTGAGTTTCGGATTTGTGGAGAACATTGGAATGCGAATGGCCGCCGATCTGTTGCGCGCCGAATAAGCGAGGTTAACCGGAGCTTCGAATCCGGGAACCAACCGCTTGTAGCTGTTCGTGGTCGGCGCCGCAAAAGCGACGATGGCCGGGGCGTGCTTTAGCAGGCCACCGACATAGAAGCGCGCCAGCTCTGACAATCCTGCAGAGCCGTCGCCGCTGAACAGCGGCTGATCGTCTTTCCACAACGATTGGTGGCAGTGCATGCCTGAGCCGTTGTCACCGTAAAGAGGCTTGGGCATAAACGTCGCGCCTTTGTGCTGGCGCTTCGCGACATTGCGTACTGTGTATTTGAAGATTTGAAGATTATCGGCCGTGCCAATCAAAGTTGAATAACGGAAATCAATCTCGCACTGACCTGCGGTCGCAACTTCATGGTGGTGACACTCAACCCGAATGCCGGCTTTCTTCAGCTCGTTCGCAACTTCAGTGCGAAAGTCCTGTAGTGTGTCGAGCGGAGGGAGCGGGACATAGCCTTCTTTGTTGCGAATGTGATAGCCGAGATTGGAATTGCCGTTCTGGCCATTCGTGTTCCAGATCGCTTCCGGATTGTCTATCGAGAACCCGGCGGAATGCCCTTCGTTTTGAAAGCGCACGTCGTTGAAGACAAAGAACTCGGCTTCAGGACCGAAATAGACCGTATCGGCGATGCCTGTAGACTTCAGATAATTCTCTGCCCGATGGCCAACGCCGCGTGGGTCAAGCCAGTAGCCTTCTCTGGTGATCGGATCGACGACATCGGCAACCAGGCACAGAGTCTTTTCCTCCATGAAGGGATCGATCCAGTAGCGGTACGGATCAGGCACCAGCAGCATGTCAGATTCGTGGATCGATGCCCAGCCGCGTAAACTCGAACCGTCAAAGCCGAAACCGTCCTCGAAAGACTTTTCGGAAAGCTCGTCGATTGGGAACGTCAGGTGGTGCCAGGCCCCAACCAGATCAGTGAAACGAACATTGACGTAGGCCGTCTTTTCATCGGCCGCAAACTTCAGCACATCATTGACACTCATAAATATTCATCCTTTTCGGTAACAAGAAAGTTGTATATACGACGAGGCGCGGCAGATTTGCCGGCCGTCATCACAAGGCCATGGGTGGTTGCCGAAGGCATAACAATCCTCGGCAACCGGCCACGGCGGGGCGTGGGGTCAGGCTATGGCAGCCTGAAATCTTTTTCTTCTAAGCTTCGCTGAGATTCCTCCTTTCGTATCTCTGGGTCCCTCTGTGAA